>NZDA01000007.1 GCA_002686525.1 Methanobacteriota archaeon
GACAGATGGAAGCGAATTGAATATTACTGGAACGGTAAAATTCCAGGATTCAATTGCAGTTAGACCGCAAGCATCTGATTACACAGTAGGACTGAATATTTCCGGTTTGAGTTACCTACTGACATCTGAAGAGGGAGGGATGTATAGCGGTCTAATTTCATCTCCAACAGGTCTTTCAAATGTTTATTTATCACCAATGATGAATACAGTTGGACCAACTGGCTATTCGTTAGGTGCAGAGGATGTAACGGGAACACCACCATCTGTTAATGTCCGGGTAGATCATGAACCTCCTGTGGCAGGTCCACTTGAAGTCAATACTCCTTCTGGATTGAAAGCAGCACATGGTAAAGTCTGGGATCCCACAGTACCATTGTCGTTATTTGTTACAGTAGATGAATCTGAGGCAAGAGGAGAAATTCTGACACTCAAATATTGGCGTGGATCTGTGGATGATACTAATGGTGATGGAATTGCTGATGAAGACGAGTATCTTTCTATGGTTCAGCCCTTGACTCCTGGGATGACGGGACAGCAACAAGTTAATTTCGTTGGTATCGATGTTTCTCAACAATCGTTTAATTCTCCTGTTCATCTGTACATTGAAGGAACTGATTGGGCCGGTTTGACTTACCAAGATGGAGGTACTGGTGGTAGCTATGGTGCTTCAAACTCATGGGCAACTGTTGTAGTAGCAACTGACGAACCTACTAGCATTAAGTCNGCTGGATATTCACTTGATCGAGATCTAGGTTATTTGCTACCNGGTAAACAACACACATTCACTATGCAAATTGAAGAAGCAAATGGTCTTAACACACTTGATAATNTCTCAATTATGCTTTGTGGTGATGGAATTAGTGAATTAGGGAAGATGAGCTATGATCCTTCAAGAGGGACGATATGGTCAGATGTCAGTAGTCATGTAACTCCAATTTCAGTTCAAACAATGCAGGTATCTTCTGATATAGTTCAATTGTCAATGCAATTTGAGGTTTCATGGGATTTCCCATGGGAAGAAGGNCAAAATTCTTGTAAACCAAGTGTNTCAATAGTTGATGATTTTACNACAGTTGCATACCAGAANAATATAGGGGAGTTATCATGGTACCTAGATAACAAGTATGTGGCAATCCCTGATTACATTGAAGANTTGACACCTCCACAAGCAGAAGCAGAAGGAGTATCGGTCTATCTAGGACAGGGCGATGAATTTAGGATGAGTGGATTTGTTTACCATTCAGGTTCAGGTTCATTAGCTGCAGATATTCCTGAAGANCTAGAAGTAGAATTTACCGTGATTTATGGTACTCAAGAGATTTCTATTATTACTCCTGTAAACGAAGATGCGAGTTTCGATAGTTCGATGATTTTGCCTTCTAGAGTCCCATTAAATCCAACAATGCCAGTTTCAACTGAAGTTNTGAATGTCCCTGGCTTAGGTTCTTCAGATATCAATGAAGATGCATCAGTAACCGTCGATAGTAAAGCNCCGACNGTGNTATTCGATCAATCTGCCTATCCTGATTCCTCTCTAGTTCTTTTAGAATCTGATTTAATTAGTGATGTTTTAGTTACTGTAACTATGGTAGAAGAAATTGGNATGATTGAGGGTCCTCTTGATGTCGCTTGGGTAGTTCTAAGATCCGGTACTGCCGTGGCTGGTTCTGAAAACACAGGTCAATTGACAATGATTGATGATGGAGAAGATAGAGATATTTACCAAGGATACATTGATTTCACGCCACTAAATGGAATGTCGATTGAACAGGGTGATCAGATTGCTTTCTGGGTTACTTCTACTGACAGGGCTGGAAATAAAGTAACTGGCCTTGGTAGCGAAAATGCTCCAAGAATGCCCACTCTTAGGATAATGAAGTTTAATCCNGAATATAGCCGTGTAGTAATTAATCCTACTTCAACTCCAATGGTTGGAGAAATGGTGACCATGCAAACATTCTGGGAAAATGATGGTAAAAGAGAAGGAACAATAACTGTTGGATTATACGAACTTAATNCNGAGACTGGACAATGGTCTCCTGCACTTACAACTCTTTCCGATGGTCCTACNGAGATTTCTCTAGGCGCTCAATCATCCAGTGTTATTGCAACATTCCAATGGGAATCTTGGAGAGAAGGGCAACCATTGCTTGTACTGATACNGGAAGATCCTGAATCTGGTGAAATGGATTGGAANAATGATAATGGTAANAATATAGANTTATCAGGAATTAATGTTCAACCTTTACCTNTAGAAACTGAATCNAATTCNNGCTTGTATATGGTAATCGCTGTAGCAGTTATTGCGGTTGCAGTAGTGGCTATTTTAGTTATGCGAAATCGTGGTGATGAAGAGTANTACTACGATGATGACGAAGAAGAATATGAANATGATTGGGAATATGAAGANGAGGAATATGAAGATTAAGGATTTTTGTTGGAGATTTATTAAACCCTAACGAATCNTTATTTTTGTATGATTTCTTACTATTGTCTTTATAGGCTATCCAGTAACCTAATTGCTTCTGAGGAAGAAATTCCTTGGATGGGATTGGGATGAATGATAGTAGCGATGCAATTANTGTGGAAGAACTGAAAAATGAAGTNGAAGACCTCAAAGTTTTGGTCAATACACTCCTCACTGTNATTATGGAAGAGGCAGATGGAGTACAATCCGGGGCAGCACCTACAATACCAAATCAACCAAAGCGCGGATATTGCATGTAGTCAATATTCGACAGGTTCAGGNTCAACAGTTCTCCACATGTAACAGCACGCAACAGTTCGCCATGGTTTCCATTTCTCAGAAATAGCGTATAATTCNTCAATAGACATTCTCTCACCACAGTTATATGATTTTTCAATCCCTCTAATCATTCCAATATCTCCTATTGGAAAAATATCTGGACGTAGTAGTGTAAATATTAGAATCATCTCAGCAGTCCATTTACCAACACCCCTTAACTTGGTTAATTTTTCNATAATTTGTTCATCACTCAATTCATTCCAGTTAAGATTCTCATATTCTTTCCAGGANTCGGAAATACCCAAAACATATTCCGTTTTTCTTTTCGAAAGCCCACATTCTCTTAGCTTCTCAGAATCAGAAGATAAGATATTCTTTGGTGTGATATTTCCTACTTCCTCACTGAATCTTGACCAAACAGTAGATGCGGCTTTTACAGAAATTTGTTGACCTATAATTGATCTAATTAGCGTGAAAAAAATATCTCCTCTAGAAATCAATTCTAAATCATTGAATTCTTCAATTATTCCTGCCATAATTGGATCATTTTTTGATAATTCCTTTTTAGCTAAATTCCAGTAACTAGGGCTATCTCCCAACTCCGGCATTAACATTCCTAAGACCTCATAGTTCAAGAGAACTACCGTACTCGGATTATCATGGATTTGGAGAAAATCTTCTTTGGAGGAGCAATTACTGCAACATTGATATTCATTATTTTGAGTATGACTGGCAATACTGATTTGATTGAAGATAAATCATGGGCAATCGAAGAAACATGTCTTGGAAGTCATTCCAGTGATATTAGTCACACTCATAGTAGCTTATCGATTATTATTGATGGTACAGAACAATATATTCCGCAAAACATTGGAATACAGGATTCAGAATGTCCCGATGGAATGAGAGGTATTCATACCCATGATGATTCTGGGAGATTACACATAGAAACTCCTAGCCAAGTTCCTGCACCTATTGGAGCATTCTTCAATATCTGGGGCGAAGCATTCAATTCAGGGCAAATTCTTGACAATAAGGAAAACTCCGAATATGAAGTTTTAATGTATGTAAACGGGGAAATAAATGAAGAATATGAGAATTATATCATGTTAGATAATGATGTAATTGAGATACATTATCAACAAAAATAATCATCCCTTAATTACTGCAAAAGGTTTCATTCTAGCTACTGGCCTTGCAAGGCCTGCTTCACATGTTAATCTAATTACCTCGTCAACATCTTTGTAAGCATCTGGAGCTTCTTCTGAAAGTACATTCGGAGTTTTTGTATGGACATTAATTCCATTTTGTTCCAGTTGCAACTTTAATTCAGAAGAATCAATTTGGTTCCTAGCTGCAGTTCTAGAAAGCTTTCTTCCTGCACCATGGCAAGATGAAGAAAAAGCGTCGTTGCCTCCACTTTCGGGCCCTGATAAAACCCATGAAGCTGTACCCATATCCCCTGGTACAAGGACCGGTTGCCCAATTCCTGAAAACTTAGGTGAAAGTTCACTATGGTCTCCTCCTAAAGATCGTGTAGCTCCTTTTCTATGTACACAACATTCACATGAAACACCATGAACCTTGTGATTTTCTATTTTTGCTATGTTGTGACTTACATCATAAATTACTTCTAAGTCACTATCTTTTCTAATTTCATCTCTCAAAATATTCCTGAGTCTCTGTGTCAATGTTGAACGATTAGCAAATGCAAAATTCCCAGCAGCAGACATTGAGTCAAAATAATCCTGCCCTTCTTTGCTGAAAATAGGTGCTGCTGCTAACTGCCTATCTGGTATTTCCATATCCCACTTTTCAGCATACCAAGTATTATTTTTCCTAATGTAATTCTGTTCGATATTTGCTACATGGTCTGAGCACACTTGGTGCCCCAACCCCCTTGATCCTGTATGTATCATCGCAGTGATTTGACCTTCACGAATTCCGAATGCTTTTGCTGCTCTTTCATCAACCACTCTATCAACTACTTGCAGTTCTAAAAAGTGATTCCCAGAACCCAATGTTCCCATTGATTTACTTCCTCTTTTTTTCGCTCTCTCACCCAAATTTCTTTCATTTGTTTCCAAGATTCCATTTGACTCAATCATTTCAAGATCTCTAGATTCACCCCAACCCATTTCAACAGCAGCATTTGCACCTTCTGAGAGGACTAAATCTATTCCTGTTTGATCTAACAATACTCCTCCTTTACTTGTGGCTCCAGCAGGTATAGAATCTGCTAATCTTCTAGCCAATGCTTTAGTATCTATCTCATTGAATGTTATATCAAGTGCGCATAATCGAACACCGCAATTGATGTCAAATCCAACACCTCCAGGTGAAATAGCACCTCCTTCGTTTCCTGAATTAATATCCGTGGCTACCACTCCTCCAATTGGGAAGCCGTAACCAAAATGCCAGTCTGCCATTGCCCATGCATTACCTACAATGCCGTCTAAAGTTGCAGTATTTACCAATTGATTTGGTGACCTATCATCTGAATGTCCTTGAAGATGTTCCATATCTGCAACCATTACGGCGTCGGTTTTCATGGAACCATGCTTACTAATACGAATTCTACCTGGGCCGTCAGGGCGTAAATGTTCTCTCCAGCCCCCTGACATACACTTGTCGAATTAATACACACATTTCAATAGTCGGACAGGTCTTTCAACAATTGTATTAAAGTTAGTTTAACTATTCCGAGCCATGTAAGGTTGTGGATGAGATGGCGTTTGGAGATGTCTATATTCCTTTCTGGGAGGAATCAAACCACTTCCGTAAAACGTGTTCAGTAACAGGTCTTTACTTTTGGACCAGAGATGTAAATAGAACTACATCCGGAGATACTCATGAGGACCCTTACACATTTATCGGTAGCCCGATAATTGATGGATTCAATGTAACTGGAAAAGATCTTAAAGATTCAATGAGAGAATCATTCCTTAACTATTTTGAAGAAAATAATCATACAAGAATCAATCCTTATCCAGTCATAGCAAGATGGAGAGATGATATCCACCTGACCATAGCTAGCATTGCTGATTTTCAACCTCATGTAACGAGTGGCCAAGTTCCGCCTCCTGCAAATCCATTATGTATTTCTCAGCCATGTATTAGATTGACCGATGTAGCCGCAGTAGGGCGTTCAGGAAGGCATTTGACAACTTTCGAAATGATGGCTCATCATTCCTTTAATCGGCCTAAAGATGGAGATGTTGTATATTGGATAGATCAATGTGTTCGATATTGTGATGATATGTTGGTCAATACATTCGGAATAAATCCTCTAGAAATAACATATGTTGAAAATCCTTGGTCAGGAGGTGGAAATGCAGGAGCCGCTCTAGAAGTAATTGTGGGAGGATTAGAGTTAGCTACTCTTGTATTTATGAATTTAGAAGAACACGATGATGGCGATATAGAAATTAAAGGACTTAAATATCGTGAGATGGATTTACAGATTATTGATACAGGATATGGACTAGAGAGATTTTGTTGGGCTGCTGCAGGTACCCCGACTATTTACGAAGCGATTTATCCCGAATCTGTTTCATGGTTAAAGAAAACTATTGGATTTGAATCGATGGTCGATGAACTAAATTTAGATGTTGATACTGATGCATTACTATCTGAATTGTCACGTCTAGCAGGAATTCTAAATATTGATGTAGGTACTGATGTTGAATCATTATACAATAGATTGATTCAACGGCTGAATCATCAAGGAATTGAGGTTTCAGTTTCAGAAATAAAACGTATTACTGAACCTTTATCTGCGATTTATGCTATCCCTGATCACATGCATGCATTATGTAATATGTTAGGAGATGGATTAATCCCTAGTAATGCTAAGGCTGGATATTTGGCAAGAATGCTTGCAAGAAGAGTTTGTAGAATGAAATCCGACCTGAATCTGGATGTAACACTTTCAGAACTTGGTAAACACCATATTGAAAATCATATGGATATAGAAAATTTCATTCAAAATGAACAAGGGATATTACTGTTACTTGAGTTAGAAGAATCGCGTTATTATGAAATGTTGAGAAAGGGTCAATCAGCAGTTAAAACAGCATTACAAAACATCCCTAAGGGTGCAACAGAAGTTCCAGATTCAATACTATTTCGTTTATCAGAGGAAAGAGGACTTAATCCAGATATGGTAATAGCTATTTCTTATGATTTAGGTTGGGAGAATCTATCTGTAAGAGTTGGATTTTCTGCAGACATGGCAGATAGGAATGCTAAATTAACCAAAGACGCAGCGAAAGTCAGGAATAAAAATAAATTTCTCGTACAGGAATTTCCAGAAACATCTCAAGATTATTATCTCGATACTAATCAAAATATTTTCTCAGCAAAGGTTCTACATTGTGGAAAAATGAGTGAAAAAGATCAGCAATCAATTTCCTTTTCCAATGAGGTCTCTTACCTCCCCAGTCATTTTGTTATTCTTGATAGGACTCTTTTCTACCCCGAGGGCGGAGGGCAATTAGGCGACCAAGGAAAGTTATGTCAAAATGGGAATGAAGTTAATGTGTTAGATACAAAAATTGAAGATGGTGTNATTATCCATTTCACTGATTCCTCTTTGGAAAATGGAAGTGCTGAAGGACAAGTTGACAGCACTCGAAGAAAGCAGTTAATGGACCATCATACGGCAGTTCATATTGTTGGAGGTGCTGCTAGAGATATTCTAGGNCCTCANATTCGTCAAGCCGGCTCTAACAAGGGGCAAAAATATGCTAGAATTGATTTGACACATCATTCAAGAATGTCAAGAGAACTATTAGATCAGATAGAAGATAAAGCAAACGATATATTACAATTAAATCCTAAGGTTGAGAAGATAGTTCTTCACAGAGCTGAAGCTGATGCTAAGTATGGATTTGAAATATATCAGGGAGGTCCTCCTAAGCACCAACAAATCCGGATAATTAAAATTGGAGATTTTGACATACAAGCTTGCGGTGGAACTCATCATGATGAAGCAGGAGAAGTCGGCGAATTAAGGATAATTCGCTCCAGTCAAGTCCAAGACGGAGTAGAACGTCTGCAAATCGTGGCAGGGGATACGGCGAGAGAGCATGCGAGGAAACAAGANCGAATTCTAAGTGAAGCTTCTGAGATTTTAGGNGTNCAATCTGATGATTTACCAAAGGCTGTNCANAAATTCTTCCAAGAATGGAAATCTCAACAAAAAANGATTTCTAATTTNGAGGCTGAAATCGTNAGACTAAGNACTACTGGAGGTGGTGATGAAGCAATAATTAGAGATGGAATTAGGTATGTTGTCATGGAATCTTCTGGTGATTCTAAACAACTAATGAAGATGCTTTCTGAGTTAACTCGAGATGAATCAAAACCAACTTTAGCAATAATTGGAAGCCGTGATGGAGGCGGGAAAATAATTGTTGCAACTACAGAAAATACTAGGGCATCTGAAATGTTTAATTCTGTAGAGATTCTGAATTCAATCTCATCTCATATTAATGGTGGTGGAGGAGGAAGACCGACTTTTGCACAAGGTGGCGGTTCAAGACCTGAGGGTATTCCTGCTGCTCTAGAAGCCGCTAGAAAAATATTAGATATTTGATTTAGNATCCGTTTGGTTCATGAAACTTCACCCCTCCCCGGAGTCATGGTGGAACCGGTCAAGGTCTCTAATCGAGCGTCTTCAATTGAATATGCAATAAGGGACGTTGTGGTTCCCGCGATAGAATTAGAGAATCAGGGTCATGAAATAATTAGATTGAATATTGGTGATCCATTAGCTTACGAAGGTTTGCCGACTCCTGTTCATATGATTGAATCATACAAGAAGGCACTTGATAGGCAAGACAATGGGTATGGTCCTTCCTATGGAATTGACGAGTTGAGAGAAGCAATTTCGGAATCAGAATTAGATAAAGGCTGGAATTGTAAATCTGAAGATGTATATGTGACTCATGGAGTTACTGAGGCGTTACAAATTATTTTCGCGGCATTTCTTGAAGAAAATGATACTGTTTTAGCTCCAGGGCCTCATTATCCTCCATATATGGCATATCCGCAAATGTATGGTGCTAAGACTGTAGAATACAGACTAAAATCATCTGAAGGATGGAAGATTGACTTAGATGATATAAGTAAAAAAATGAATGATTCGGTTAAATTATTGGTCCTAATNAATCCAAATAATCCTACTGGAAATATTGCCTCAAGTAGTGAAATTATAGAGTTGATTAATATTGCCGAGAAATGGCCTAATTGTACNATAATTGCTGATGAAATTTACGATGGACTAGATTTTTCTGGAAATTTTGTTTCGGTAGCCTCTCTTTCTGAAAATGTCCCTGTAATTACGTTAAATGGTGTTTCTAAAGTATATTTTGCACCTGGATGGAGGATTGGATATATGGCTTGGCATGACCCAAATAATAGANTTAATTTAGTCAGAGACGGTGTAGAAAGAATTCTTAGAAGTCGTCTATGTGCTTCAACTCCTGCACAGTTCGGTTATCTTGCAGGTCTTAATTCATCAAAAGATTGGCTTGATGAACANCGTCAATTAACAGAAGANAGAATGAATTATTGTTTGAAGAGAATCGATGAAATCGANGGTNTATCNTGTGAAGGCCCTCAGGGGGCTTTCTATCTTTTCGTTAAGTTAACTAATCCTGAACANTATCGAGATGATAAGAAGTGGGTTCTTGATTTATTACATCAAGAACATGTTTTGGTTGTTCATGGCTCAGGTTTTTCGCCAGAATTTGGTTCTGGGCACTTCAGGATGGTCTGTNTACCTCCTGTGCCAGTTCTCGAAGAAGCATTTAGAAGAATTGAAAGATTCTTGAGTAGTTGATAGTATGAGNTTTTTCAAAAGAAAATTTAGAGAATATTCTTTGGAAAATGAGATTAAAAAAAGGTGGCTNCCTAGTTCTTGTGGGTTNATACTAGACAATCTCAGAAATCTNCAACCAGTNTGGAAAGTCGANTCCACTTTTTTCGAAAAATTTCTCTNGGGGATTGAAANTCGTAGCGGNGTAAGCTTNGGGCGACGTCTTGCCCATGCATCTTCTGAATCTGAAGAGTTTCTTTCAAAAATTTCAGGATTTCCAGCACCCAAGGGNAGTAATCCTGCGAAATGGAGTGATACAAAACTNGACTGGNTAACNCGAGGTATNGGAAATTTTGAACTNTTAGATAAATCAGATGANATTAGGNTCATTATTAGATATCCTATCAATGGTCCAATTTGTACTGGTATTTTTTCTTCAAATTGGGAGTTAGCCACAAAAAATAGACATAGATTCAGATGGACCCAGAATAAGTCTGAAAGCTTAATTCTAGTATTATCTGAAGATGATATTGAAATTCCACCACCAAATGAAACTTCTCTTTCATGGAGTCATGCGATCCCTGAAATTTCTTTTGAAGATGATGAATATTTATGGGATTCTTTTGAGGTTGAATCTGAAAAATATTGGTCATTGATGGGTAGTCGATATGCAATGATTAATCAAGATTTAATTATTCGTTTTGAGAGTTATTATCAACCTTATCTTAATGAGATTCATGAAGGAAGGATTGACTCATTTGAATGGGAGGGTGTAGATTCAGAAAAGAGCCTATTATGGACTATTTTTTCTGATACAATTAGGGAAATATTTTATGATCAAGCTCATCATATTTTGATATCCGAAACTGATGATTGGATTAATGTCAGCAAACGTCACTTATCCAAACAAGGACTTGGTAAGATTAACTATGTCAAGTCTATAGACAATTTTGGAGGNATAGAATGTTCCTTCAATTCTTGCTTTCATCCTGCTATATTCTGCGGTATTCTTTCAGGTTGCTGGGAGAGAGCAAATGGTCGTAAAGTAAAATGTAATTTTTCAGATAATGGGGAAACAAATATTGTTAGATTGATGTCAATGAATGAGATTTCATCAAATTAATTTCAGCACATCAGTGATTAAACATTATATCATATCCTAGAGTCAACTATACGCCCCTAAGGGGGCGCGAGGCGATAATTTGGCTTTGACACACAACCAATATGCAGTTGCAGCAATCGCAGCAACCTTGATTTTAGCAGGATTTTACACAATTATTGGGGCTGGAATCGCTACGGTTTCTGGATGGGAAGATGGTTCTGTAGACATAGAAACTTCAGATGAAGAAACACAAATCGAAGGTAAAGATACAGACGGAGATGGTTTACCTGATAGAATGGAACAAACTCTCTATGGTACTGATTGGAGACTTTCCGATACCGATAATGATGGTCTAGAAGATGGTTGGGAAATTGATAATGGACTAGATCCATTGGATAGCGGTGAAGCTGCACAGCCTGACCCTCAAACGACAAATCCTGATGAAAATGATGAGAATACTGAACTGAATGAAACATTTCCTAATCCAGATAATGGTCCATTCGGTGACCCTGATAGAGATGGCCTAATCAACATGGATGAAGCAGAGTTAGGTACAAACCCTAATCTCCAAGATTCCGATGGAGATGGATTGAATGATCGTTGGGAATCTCTTTACACTCACACAGTAGAGACTCCTCAAGGTCCAATAAAGCTTCTTGACCCATTAGACGGTAATTGGGATTGCTATATCTTAACTCCTGAAGTGAAAGCCCAAATCAAGGCAGATATTGGTGCTACTACTTTTGATCAAATGGGCAATCAATTTGGTCATTCATGTGATGCTCTACTAGATTTGGAACAACCACAGCCTGATAGTCTTAGGAATTATGTGGAAGAAAGATATGACACTAACCCTTTAGAAGAAGATAGTGATGGTGATTTGATAGCTGATAGATATGAAATCGCGTATGGAAATATTGATCTTTCAGTCCATTGTGGTGTTATCCAATTTGGTACTCTGACACTAAAAGCTCCTTATCATGAATACATGAGTGGTCCTGGAGATATGACTTGGTTTGAGGAAGATATGGATGGAGACGGTCGTCTCAATGGACCTGGCGACTGGGATTCTGATGGTGATGGAATGCCTGATGGTTATGAGTACTGTTATGCACTAGACGAAGAATCGAAAAGATTTCTGAATCCGGCAAATGCAACTGATGCATACGGTGACAGAGATGAAGATGGTTTGAACAATGTAGAAGAATATGAAGTAGCATATACATGGGGTCCAGAAAATTTCACTAGTCCTCTGAATTCAGATACAGATAATGATGGGATGCCAGATGGATGGGAACATTTGAATGGAATTCATCCAAATGATGATGGTGCAAATGCATTAGAAGATCCGGATTTCGATGGTTATGATGCTGATGGAGATGGAGGAGTTAGGTATGACGATCTTGTTGGAGTCAGTACTGTACATTTGATTTCCGTAGAACTTGGAGAATATGTCCCGGTCAATAAAACAATTCTTTGGGTCAGAACTGTTCAAAATAGTGTTTATGTTAACATTCCAATAAAAACTCAAACTGAAGGATGGGTATATGAAATAAATGTTGAAGTTGGTGACGAGGTACTAACGAGAACCCAAGATTTAGCTGTAATTGTTGAACAAGATGAAAGATTTACCAATTTAGATGAATATAATGCTAGAGACAGGGATGGCGATGGTATTACTGACGGAAGGTCAACTAATCCTCTTGTTGCAGATACTGATAATGATGGCCTAATTGACGGAATAGAAGTTATTGGCTGGACAATAAGAGTTGTTGATAATGGAGTCAAGGATGTACTTGTTCGAAGTGACCCCGGAGTCTTTGACACAGATAGTGACGGATTATCAGATTCTGTAGAGTATTATGAAACATTTACTAATGCAACAGATAGGGATACTGATAGCGATGGTCTAGAGGATTTTACAGAAGCAATGGATGGATTTTACTGGAATGGAACTGAACAATATTTCACCAATGCCTCTTCTTTCGATACTGATAATGATGGTTTGGCTGATGGTGAAGAAGTAGTTGATGGACTAGACCAATATATTACCCATGGTAATAATGCAGATAGTGATGGCGACGGTCTAGATGATGGTGGTGAGGTACTATTCATTCCCAGACCGTGGCAAGCAGCTACAAATCCATTGATTAATGATACCGATGAAGATGGTCAGCCAGACGGTTGGGAAATGCAAGTATTTTCTATTCAACAAAATACCAATAGTCACAGTTTATGGATTAGCAGTACTAATTGGCTTCCTCCAGGATGTGATAACATGTTTGAGTGCGGTTTGGGCCCAGGAGGCTGGGTTTGGACCAATTATGTCCAAGGATTTTCTACTTCGGGTGACCGGGATGGAGATGGAGTAATGGATCCCAAATATTTCCTACATGAAATGAATCTTTCTGGTTTCGTAATACCAAATAATGGGAGATGGGCTTTAGATCCAGCTTATGGTTCGTTGACTGATAATATTTATGATATTGATAATGATACTTTGATGAATCAATTAGAAGCACCAGATAGATGGAATACAAATCCAGTTAATGATGACACTGACGGAGATAAACTTCCAGATGGGTGGGAAGTATTCTATTCAGGAGAGGCTATTTCATTAGGTATTGTAGATAATAATTCACTCAATGCTTTAGGAGCCAGAGGACCGATGGATCCTGCCATGATTGATTCAGACTTAGATGGAATTGATGACGGACAGGAGGATTTTGATAAAGATGGCCTCAATCGAACTAATCTTCTATATCGATATTGCCCAGGTTGGGATGATCCACAAAATGCTGAATGCCATATCGATCCCACTAATGACTATGGTCTAAGGTTCTATGACGACCTTGAAAATTATACTAACTTTGAAGAAATGGAAAATGGTACTAGTCCAATATTGAATGACACTGATGGCGATCAATGGTTTGATGGCTCTGAAGTATTCCATCAAGATCAAGATGGAGACGGAATGTGGGCTGGATGGGAATATTTCTTTGATTTTGACCCATTCGATTCTGCAGATGCGAATATAGATTCGGATGGTGACGGTTCTCTGAATAAGTGTGAGAATAAGTGGAATACTAATCCGAAAGATCCTCTGAGTTTCCCTAGCCAAGGCGAATTATGTAATCAATTTGAGTGACGCTTAGTATGTCTTGGTGGGTTCTTCCAACTACTGCCGATATTGGGATTAGGGCTTTTTCATCTACAGCTGAAGGAGCGATTAAAGAATGTGTTTTCGGACTCCAATCGATACAGTTAGAGGACAAGAATCCTGAATCCCTTAATCATTTGACTAGGTATAATGGTGTTTGGACTGTAAAAATGAGAGAAAATGATTTGGAGAGAGGACTTGTAAAATTTCTTGAAGAAGTACTTTACAGAGGTTCTATTGAAGACGAGTGGTTGGTCGATTTAGCAGTTAAGATCGATGTGGATACAATCTCTGCTCATGTCTCATGGGTGAAATCCGAGTTTGTAAATCGTGAGATAGAAGTAAAAGCTGTGACATTACATGAGCTAGCTTTCAAAGAGATTAATGCCAATGAAATAGTCCANGGATTAGAGCCAAATATNCCTACTTTTCAGGGGCCTGGNTGGATGACGCAAGTTGTTTTAGACATATGACTAGTATTCTTCTTCCTCATCCTCTTCTGCAGAAATGTTGTATTTCTCAAGTATTTCAGCAGTTTTTTCAGCATTCTTCGATAGATTATTGACAAAGTAAACACCTCCAGTAATCATCAAAATAAACACTACAATTAAAATCGGAATCATATTGAAACTTTCATCCTGATTTTCTTCCCAAATCACAGTTTGAGAGGAAATGCTTCCTCCTCCAAACGCCTGCGANCTTTCATATTCCACTAGTTGAGTAGGAGTTAGTACTTCACATGTTAATCCAAAAGAACCAGCTTCGCTATTTCTCCAACCAAAGAAAACTTCAATTTCTTCTCCAGCATCTATCTTTACATTCTGATAGCCTCCAATGTCTGCAGCCATCTCTGTCTCCGAAATATCACAATCAAAGTATAGATTTGCTGAAGCACTACCTCTGTTAGCCAATACAGCAGATACTTGCTGAGAGGTTCCCGTTTGAACTTCTTCACCCTCATTTATTGTTAATGAGACCCATTCAATGTCTGGGACATTGCTTGATCTTAGATCGATTTCTTTATCCCAGGTCAATTCAATATCATTTGGTCCATAATTATCTATACCACTCGATTCAGTATTCCAGGCAGTACGGTAATTAANAATCGATATNATTCCATCTTCAGTTGTAATTTCTCCATTTGCCCATCCTATTTCGATTATTCTATAATCGCCTATGTCGTTGACAAATGCCTTACCATCTGTACCGCTATAACCATTAATTTCTAGTAATCCCTGAGGCCCATTTCCGGTGATACTAAATTGAACTCCTACAGAATCAAAAATAATTTCTTGATTTGAAATTATTCTCTCCCACCTATCAATTAAATCTCCTTTAATCGACACTTGAGTATTATTTNCAGCATCTCCCCAATCAATATTGGTAAATGGTTGAGCTTGCACATAATGGTCTTCTTTACTACCTGAAAACTCACTATTTTGAATTATGAAAGAAGCGTCGTTGCTAGTTAAAATCATTGGACTACTATCCTTAATACTTCCCTCTTTTATTGTTATTTCACCACTCGAAATAACGTTTACTCCAAGTATTGAAGAATTTTCTATAATCTCTAATTTACCTGCAGAATCAATTGTAAGGCCGTTTTCTCCGTGTAACAACATATTCTGATATGGCAATTCATTTGCTTTGTACTCAAAATTACCCATGTCAGTTTCAATAATTACTGTCTTTATTATCGGGAATTGGCCATAGCCAGTGAATCCAAGGGTAGTATCTTCCTCAGATTCAGGTATGATTAAAGAGAAATTCATTCCATTCATATCAGTAGGTTCCATGTTTTCTAAGTATACCTTACTACCGTCTAAACTAGTGCCAACTTCAGCATTGATTACCACGTTGATATCTCCACTGTAAATTGAAGTTGGGATTATGATTTTTGATCTATTTACTTCATCTACAGCACCCAAAGTCTTCAGAGAAGTCGCTCTTTTTTCTGACTTTATTTCAGCTGCGTCAGATAAAATTAGTTCCCCCCCCTCATCGATAGTAATTGTGGATGTTGAAGTAAATGTGACTGAAGAACTAATTGTTAGCTTTCCACCAGAAGTAATATGGACGTTTTGATCAATATCTTGATCAGTAGTCCACTCAACTATCTCGTCAACAATGATAGATCCTTGATTATCGTCAGCTAGTGTTGGCGTAGTTGCATAAATCAAAATCAGTAATAGCGAAACTAAACCTGTCTTCACCTTTATCACGTTACTCATGTGTAATGCGACAACTACTCAGGAAATTAATACTTGGGCGTCATGAGGGAATGTTTCATGTCTAGATGTCTTTTCGAGGAACTGTGAATGCTTCGCCTTCTCCTTTCCAATCTAATGATTTTGAAACATTTTTGATAAATGTTATTTGTGTTTTACTAATGTACGGTTCGGCTTACTTGGCGAANACTGGAGCGATGCTATTTGGGAAATGGATTCCTGAAAAAACTGGCTTTCCAGTTGNGATAATTGATGGCGGTAGAAATTACTCTGATGGAAATAGAATTTTAGGCGATGGAAAATCTTGGAATGGTTTAATCGGTGGAGGTATTTTCAGTGGATTTTTATTCATAATTGCACACAATATATGGAAAGGAAATGGTACTGAAGCACCNTTTATTGATCCATTAACATACGCTAGNTCAAATGANTGGTTCTGGTTTTTTGAGGGTGATTCCGGTTCAATAATGGCTGCCTTTACGATGGGTTTCATTTTAGGTGTTGCATGTATGATTGGAGACTTGTGTGGGTCATTTGTCAAACGTAGNAAAGGNCTCAAGAGAGAAGGTGACGAAAGNTCTGAAGCACCGCTACTTGATACAGTNCCTTTTGCNGTAGCAATNTTCNTTGCAGCATTCTTACTGTTTGATGGNCAAATAATCACGCACCCTGATTTANATGAAGANATACTATTTCTCTTAATTATCACTCCAATTATACANAGATTGGTCAATATTTTAGGTTTCAAGCTAGGTCTCAAAGATGTTCCTTACTAATTTTTCATAATTACCATTTCGAATTCATTAATTCCTAGACTGCATCGGATGAGTTGTGAATGGTATGGATGTTCTTATTGTAGGTAGTGGNGGCAGAGAGCATGCACTGGCNCTCAGTCTAGCAGAATGCGAGTCTGTCAATCATGTTCATTCATGNCCAGGAAACGCAGGTACAGCGATTTCTGGTTCNAANCACCAAGTAGACGCTATGGACATTGAAGGAATAATNAANTTGGCTCAAAATTTGAGNGTTGATTTGGTTGTAGTTGGTCCNGAGGCCCCCTTAGTCGCCGGATTATCAGACAGACTTAATGAAGTAGGNATTCCATGTTTTGGGCCTAATTCTGANGGGGCTCAATTNGAAGGTTCGAAATTATATGCAAAAGAGGTCATGCAATCGATTAATGTGCCCACAGCAGGTCTGATTGTAATTGAAAATATTGATCGTATTGATGAGTCATTAAATTCATACAGTCCTCCATGGGTCGTAAAGAGAGATGTCTTAGCCGGTGGTAAAGGAGTTGTCGTTACTACTAATCGCGATGAGGCATTTAATGCTTTGAAAGAGGGAGTATTAATCGATGGGAAGGTTCTTCTTGAGGAGTTTTTGTCTGGTGAAGAAGCATCTGTATTGGTTGTAATGGATGAATCAGGATATGTTTGTCTACCTGCAAGCCAAGACCACAAGCGACTTTTGGATGGAGATACAGGTCCAAATACTGGTGGTATGGGCGCCTATGCTCCTGCTCCTGTATATACTCCAGCAGTTGAACAAAGAACGATTTCAGAAATTATTGAGCCAATGCACCATCATCTAAGAAATCAAGCAGTTCCTTATCGAGGGTGTCTTTACGTTGGTTTAATGATTGATGAAAATGGGGCACCCTTTGTAGTAGAATTTAATGTTCGTTTTGGTGATCCGGAAACACAAGTGACACTTCCGCTCATCTCTAGTGATTTAGGTGAGTTACTAATGGCTTGTGCCAAGGGTAAAATTTCTGAATATGATTATACCTCCTACCCATATTCCTCTGCAACAGTTGTTTTGTCTTCAGAAGGATATCCCTCATCTTCAGTAACTGGAAGAATTATTCATGGTACCGAAACTAGTATTGAGGAGGGAGAAATAAGAGCATTTGTCCATTTTGCAGGTGCTAATATTTCTGATGATGGTAATCTAATTTCAAGCGGGGGTCGTGTTCTCTCAGCAACTGGAATTGCTCCGGATTTAGCGTTGGCCGTAGAAGCCGCGTATGAAGTAATTGAGAACATAGAATTAGAGGGTTCTTATTTCAGAAAAGATATCGCTCATAAAGGCCTTTGAGGGCCTTATTTATGGTAATTTTATTTTTATCTGAAAACTGTTGACCCACTAACGGTTATAACATCCTCAATTTTCGCCGGAACTCTGAGCCTGCAGGCTCGACTACATGGTGATGAATAATGAACGATGATAATGACGCGACAATGGGAGGATTTTCAAACATGAATTTGCTTCCAGTCCCTGCTGTACTGGCAACTCTGATGGTACTATTTTTTGGGGCTGATTCTGTTGCTAATGGTGGAATTGAAACTGACGGATATGCTGAAATCCTAATTCTACCGATTATCGCTGCTTTTGCCGCGCTTATCGGTAGAATTATCGTTGACCAATACAAAGAAAATAATTCATTCATCATCCTGAGCTCATTTTCAGCAATTGTTCTGGCGATAATAGCGCCAGAATTTACTCCTGTGACGCCATTAGAAGGTTTTACCTTTACTTTTGTATTTGTTTTTACGTTATTTATGGCTAAAAACAACTGGAATGAAGAATCTTCAATGTTACTTTCTGCAATTATCGGAATCCACTTGGCAATTTCCTTCGCAGTAAGATATACTCTAGATGATTCTTCATGGGGAGGTAACAATGATGAGCTAACGGATGTTATTAGAGGTTCTATAGCATCAATCTTCTTTGCATTTTGGATTTCTTCGATTACACTGGGAATATTTGTAACATTAGTAATGAGAGGAAGACTGACCTATTCTGGAAAAGGNCCATGGTTTAGAGATATTCCATTAATTATGCCTAATGCTGGATTGATTACGTCAGGAATCATATTCATTGTTAATCTAATTCCTTTAATTTGGCTAAGTACAATTAGTGATGTGAGTTCATACAACGATCATCATTATTTGGGTACAGTTTGGGCGTTATTTGCTACTGTAGTAGTTCTATTTGTGTCTTTTTGCCATTCTGAAAGATGGCATGTATTAGGTACAGTTGTTGCTCTGAATTGGCTAATGTACACCTTGGCTCATCTTCAAGAGATTGGAAATGACTTACCACTCTCTACGTTAAATGGAGATGATAACGTAAGTATGTTCACCTGGTTCTTACTTGTATTCTGGTTAAATGTAGGTGCTATGATGATAGCAGGACGTGGAATGTTCGGAGATATTTCACCTAGAAGAGAACATTCAGCATTCCGTAAATGGTGGAAGCAACATTCGTATGGAATATTGGTAGGTGTAGCATTGATTACAGGTTTGGCAGTCAGAACTGGTTGGAACGTTCTACCAGCGATGAATGCGTCTGGAACTGGACTCTGGGATATGTCAGGAGGTTCAGATCCTTGGTATATGAAACGCGTTGTAGATTATGTGGTATATCAAAAGAGTCACTTGATTATTGACGCAGACAGAGCATACCCTATGGTTGCAATTAACCCAAGACCTCCTCTGTTTTCATGGTCATTGGCACTTGGCGGTTTATCTCTTTCCTGGTTATCTGGAATGGACTTAGATACTTCTGTATGGTGGAGTGTAGCTTCATTACCTGCGATTTTTGGTGCATTAATTGTTCTACCAATTGCGGGACTTGCTAGAAGATTACATAGCAATATGGCTGGAATTGTTGCAGCTTGGTTGATAGCATTAATGCCTGGTCACATCGGGCACTCAACTTTTGGTCTTGCTGATCACGATGCGTTTGCAATGTTGTTCTTAGCAATTGCATTTTACTATTGGGTTAGAGCAATGGATGAATTGAAGAATGAAAGATTATTCCAAACTCCAAGTCTAAGCCCTCTATACATTATCGCTGGAATAAGACAAATGTGGTCAAATAATCCTGCTGTTATGTCTAATGCAACTTTATCAGGTGTTTCTTTTGCCATTGTAGCTCTTGGTTGGAAAGGTTTCGTTTACGGTCCAGGGATACTATTCATTGCTTTCGCATTCCAGATTTTCTTCAATATGTTCCGACGCAGAGACAGTCTCCCAATTACTGCAGCAGCATTACAGATGATGCTTACAGCCTTTGTGATTCCATTGCCGTTCTATTGTTGGCCAGGTCTAAATTTATTATTTGACCCCAGCGGTTTCCAACCAATGTTCTATATTATTGGCTTCACCCTTGCTCTAGGTTGGGTTTCGTCATCCTACCGTGATAAACCATGGTTGTTGGTACTTGGTAGTACTGCGGTTTTGATGGGTTCAATTTTAGCAGTTCTATATGTGTTGCAACAAGCAAATATTTACGACGGATGGGACGTTTTATTCACTGGTGGATTCTATTTCTCCAAGAATAAAATATTCGGAACAATTGGTGAGGCTCAAGCGCCCAGTAGAGGAGTTCTATTTGCATCATATGGGCCGATTGTATCACTAATTGCCATTTTTGTAGCAGTGATGTTGTTATGGAGAGGTGCAAGAAAAGAAAAGCAAAGCCACATACTTCTAGGATTATGGGTGTTAATTGCTATTTACATGGCTTGGTCTGCTGGAAGATTTATCTTTAACGCAACTCCAGCAATTTCAGTTGTTGGTGGTATAGGAATTGCAATGATGTGGAATTATGCTAATTTCTCCGGGTTCCTCAAAGAATGGAGGAAATCAGGAATATCTACTCCAAGATCTCGTTTCTGGGCTAATTGGACTGCATCAAGAAAACATCCGGGTGTTCCAGCTTTAATGATTGTACTGATGTTAGTTTGTTCACAACATATGACATACGGAATTGACTCCGGAATTCCTCGCGGAGAACAATCTGCCTCTGATGTTGATCAAACAATCCATGATATTACTCCGGACATATTTAGACAAGAAGTCTTAGGATTCTCATTATTGAATAGTGCGAACTATGATGCAAACAGTGATTTGTGGTACATGGGCACTTTTGGACCCGGTTTTAATTCTGGTTCTTGGAATTTGGCTTATGAGTGGTTATCTGAGCAAGATACAGATGTTAGCTTTTCAGAGAGACCGGCATTCGTTTCATGGTGGGATTATGGTTTCCAAGCTCTTGCTCAAGGAGATCATCCGACTGTAGCAGATAACTTCCAGTCAGGTATACCAAATAGCGGAGCAATGTTACTTTCTGCTAGTCAAGAAGACACTGTCTCTTTATTCATTACTACACTNGCTCAGGGTGATAGGAGATCGAATGCTCCATCTGGATTTACTGACGCATTCGTTTCTCTATTGTTAGATAACAACTACATGGACTCAGAGCAATTAGAAGAATTTGATACCATTATGAGTCTCGGTGTTGATGATTCAAACATAGTTTTGGAAAGATCAATGTCTGTAGTTGCAATAGATGGCGAGTATGAATTGTTAAGAGGATACTCTTTGCAGTCAAATGGACTTCCTGGTGATTCAGAAACTTGGCTAGTCTTAGAAGACGGAGAAATAATTTCTGAAAATACTAATGAAGAATCCGCTGTAGATGATTTCAATGATGCAAGGAATTCAGTTTCTGAATTAGACAGGTATGAATCTGGTTCGAACAAAGGTGAATTAGTAATTAGTTACTATGATATTTCTGGATATAGATATACTCCTGATTTAATTGATGATTTTGATGATGTTTCAACTGGACTTCACAGAGTGAATGCAAAGCTAGCTTTGAGCCGAGCCTTGTTGTTACAAATCTTTGATTCCGAGGAAATTAATGATCTTTATCATGATATGTCAACTGAACTAGTTTACGAAGTACAAGATTATAATGGTAAGTTGGGAGAGACCATTTCTCGAAATAATGAAATCAGGTATTTCGCTGTAGATAATCGTCTCTATCCGCTTGGTGGTCAGTACTATGAAGATTACAGTTACCATCAGGGACAAACTACAGGAATCTTCCATGCTCCAACTTCATTGTCAGGTCTAGATACTGAAACATATATTTCTTCTGTTTATCAAACGCAAAGAGGAGATGGACCAATTATTCCTAGAACTGGTGAGGAATATGAGAATGAATATCTTAACGATGTTATTCGTCAACAATCAGGAGCTTTAACTGACGTCAACGAGATGATNAGAATGGTTGATATCGACTATCAGCATCAACCTGAGTTCTTTGATACTATGGTTGCTAGAATTTATGTTGGATATGGTACCTCTACCCTAGGTCTACCCGGAGATGCGGAACAACCTGCACCTCACTTCTACACGTCGGGTGCACCTGGNTCGTATCTAGAGAATGCATATCCACTCCCGGGAGCCATGATGAATCATCTAGTTCTCTCAAACTGGTATACTCCTGATTGTCAGACTGATGANAATGGAACNCAAATCGATCCAGATTGTGAAAACCTAGGTATTGGTAGCGCNAATACTCAAGTCAAAGTAATGAAGTATTACAGNGGTGCTACNATAGAGGGAACAGTTGAGTTGGACGGAATAGGTCCAGTTCCAAATGCAAGAATATTAATCGAGAGAGATGCATTTAGCGGAGATGAAGAAGAAATAGATGGTCAAGTTNTTGATAGAGATGGAAGAACTTATTGGATTCCAATAGGGACTACTGACGCTGATTCTAATGGTGACTTTAGTTTCCTAGCCCCTTCAGGTAAGATTAGAGTCTCAGCATTCTATGGTGAGCCAGATTTAGATGCAGCAAGAACTCAAATTATGACTTCCAATGTCGGACAAACTCTTGGAGATATTTTCGAAAGTGAAACTTCCGATGTAAGAACTCTGAATCCAATTACAGGAATTTTAGGTAACGTTTCAGGCTCCACATGGCTCTCAGAGACAGTTGTAAATATATCTGGAGATGCAGGCCACAGTAATGGTGATTCTATTATTCCTGTTACAGTTTCAGTAAATCCTGTTTCTTCAACAGGTAGACTTGTTTGGTCAGGTTCTGAGCTTTTCTCAGGTGATTCTCTTGAAGATGCAACTATCGAATTATCTCCATCTTGGGATCAGATTGAAACCTCTCCATATTTGATTTCAACCTCTAATGGTTCGATAATAGGTGATAACCTTAGATTCGAGGGTACGGGTGAAGTCACATTTACAGGTGATGGGAATGTAATTACCTCATCCATAGCCACAGTTTCCGACTTTACCGGAAATTATACTCAAACTGTATTCAATAACCACAGCGTGACTGGAGATGGAGAATTTGCAGGTAAAGGTATTATTGATGGCGANATAAATGATGATATCGCAGATATCGTAAACTGTAATGTTAACGAAACAATGCCAGAAAATAACAGCTTGTGTTTGCTTTCAGATGGAAACTACTTACTTGATGGAATTATTAATGCTAGTGGTCGCTTTACGGCTGATGGAGTTGCATCCTTTACACAAAAATTAACTCAATCAACTCTGATAGGTTCTGGAGTGTTTTCTCCTAACACCTCTGACAGTAGCTTGGAAAATTATGGAACAATCAATGCTACTGGTACATTCTCTGGAATGGGTATATTCAGCGGTGTAATGGTACAACCTGGTACTTTCCATATTGTAGACGCAATTCCTGGTTCATACGATGTTACTGTAATATTTAGTGATGAAACGAGAGTTGAGATCGATGATGGCTTTACTATCTCACAGGCAGTTTCAACCNCTCCAAAGGANATAGACATTAATGGTGGATTAATTACAGGGAATCTTGTAGATGAATCTGGAAACTTTGTTGACTCTACAGTTCTACTTGAGCCAACAGATACATATCCATATTCTGAAAACATCGGAGACTGTAATGTCGTAAAATACGCACCATGTCATATTTACCCGATTTTAACATATGAAAATGATATTTTAACAGGTTCCAAGATAGAATTTGGTCCTATTATGCCTGGTGATTACATTGCTACTATCGATATTGATGGTGACGACTTTTCAGAGTCTTCACTGGAATTTACTGTAGATTCTAACGAGCAATCAGATTTTGTCCTGCCATCGCCTATACCAGTGACTACAGATGTAACCTTCCATCTTATGAAATCAGAAAATGGAGTTGATACATACGTGGAGGGGTTGAATCTAACATTTAACCTAAAGAATGGTTCTGGATCTCCTGTTGATTCGATTTACGATAATATTTCCAATCATTACTATGTTGAACTAACTCCAGGAATTTGGATTCTGAATTACACACTATCCGAAACAGAACAATTATGGGAGGAAATTGAAGTCTCATCAGGTTCTGACTTCACAGATACATACTATTTCTACACAAGTCAAGTAGTAAATGGTACATTGTATTATGATGAAAATATTGACTCAGATACAATTGATACTGATAAGACATTGGACTTTGTGCCGATTGTATTTTACTGGGATGATTTTAGCACAACCATTGAAACGTCATCTGATGGTAAATTCAGTATCGTTCTACCTGTTGGGACAGAAATTGATGCAATTTCACAACTGGGCGTTGATCTAAAGTTAGTTAATGGAACAAAGTTCACAGTTGAAGAAAATATGGATGACATAATTATGGTTGCCAGACCAGGTCAAGCAGTTGACGGAGCAGTTAGCATTAATCGAGAGAATAATTTATTCAATTCAGAAATTGGTGGATGGGAACCAGTCACAGTAATTGCTCAAAGCGAAGATTTCGATGTAACTTGGCGTTCAGAAACTAATGATGGCGGTTTCTTTGAAATGGTTCTACCTAAGGGTGTATGGGAGTTTACTGTACAATCCGATGAAATGAGTTCTGGAACAAATATCACAAACATAGATAATAACAACAATACTGTTGAAGTAATCGTTTATCCTGAAGATTCTATATTAGTTGTGGATTTCTTCTTAGATAATTCAGGAGATAATAATGTATCAAATGGAACACCTGTAATTTATGATTTTAGTCTGTTATCTCTAGTTGATGGAATAGATTACCAAGTTAATGCTTCCTCTTCTGAATGGATTGATAGTGGCACTGCTCAAGTATCAGTAGAGCCAGGTATTTATCGGATATCTGTTGAAATTGCAGATCCTAATTCTGGTGACTTATTTGGAACACGAATAATGAGCGGAAATGTAGATTTCAGAGCAGGAATCGATTCTAAGGATATTTTCAGAAGTATTGGATTTGATCCTGAATGGAAAGTTGAAATGTCATTTACTAATGAAAGCGGTGGTGCATTATCTGAGCAGTTAGTAAGATTCACCAATGTTGAGAATGGTTGGGTATTATCTAGAACAACTGACTCAAATGGTAGTATTGTAGACTTCTTCCCACAAGGTGATTGGATAGCTACCTCTGAGATATTGACTAACGAAATCAGAGAAGGGCTTAGAGTTCTTATCCCAGTCTCCTCAGATATCTCCGAACAAAGCCTGACTTTCTCAACAAGTCAACTCGCAGATATTTCATTCAACGTCACAGTGGATTCATCAAATTCACCTCTGTCAGGTGTTAGCCTGTTAATGGAGTCGGCAGATGATCTTGGTTCATTTAGCATTGAGGCTACAAACAGTAGCGGATTTACTGAACTCAGCATTGTAGAGGGAGATTGGATAGTTTCTCTTAATTTCACTGAGGATGGTAAGAGATGGGTCATAGATCAACATCCGATTACTATTGATGTAGGCGATAATCATCTTGACTTGGTAGCTAATCTTTACGTTTCATTAAGCGGTACAACCTTTTGGGATCTAAATGATAACAATGTCTCAAATGTTGGTGAAGGCATTTCAGATGTTGAGATCACTTTAACAGATTCCTCGACAGGAATCGATAGTTTGATTCTAACAGATGATAACGGCGATTGGGAATTATTTGTACCATATAACTCAACTTGGCAGATTGGAACCTCCTATGATGGATTTGAAGATATTAATGAAGCAGTTTCGGTTTCGGATTCATCAAACTCGGTAGACTTAGAATTAATTGCAGGATTGGTTGATGTTTATGGTAATATTACCTATGATTTGGGAATATCAAGTATTCCTGTTGAAGATATAATACTAGAAATAATTCCTACACAAGGTCTAGTTAGGGATACATTAACTGTCGAAATTGAAGATAATGATGGAGCGGGCTGGTCAGGTAGTTGGTCAGCAGAATTAGAGCCTGGACTCTGGATAGTAAGTGCTTCAGTACCAAGTCAGGATTTGGTAATCATGGGTCTAATAGACGTTGATGTCACTGATACAACTAATAATTTGGATATGGAACTAACTCAAGGAGGTACTATCGAAGTACAAACTCAATGGTTAGATTATGATGGAAACTCTCGAAATCTGAGTGAGATTTCTGATGCTGGTGTGTTGATTGATATTGGATTTGGAATGAAGTGGTTAGAAGATGTGGATGATAATGGTCGACTAAATCTTCTTTTACCTAATGGAAATGTCCAATTCTCAGGAGATTTTGATGTTGAATTGAGAGGTCTGGATATGGAGTTCATGGCGGGTAGAGGAGTCGATGTCTATTCCGGTCAGGAATCTCCATTAATGGATCTCTTGTATAACAGAATTTCTAATCATGATATCGAAGTTAATACATTGAACGAAACTTCTGGTCATGAAACATACGTGGGCTCATTAGGTGATGTGACATTGATTACAAATGATACAAACGGTTTTGTTCCAGTAGAATTTACTTTAGGAATCGATTATCTTGGTCATGAATCATTCGACTTATTCTCTGTTGGAGGCGTGGTTTCAGGCACAGATAGTTCTGATTGGACCATATTATTCGATAACGGTTCAGGGAATTGGAACAGCTCAACTCAGTTCGAGGTAGGATTAGATAATAATCTAGAATTTGATAATCTAAATGTTAGAGTTATTCCGCCTAATCAATCTGTAGCCCATTCTTTCGAGGATGGCCATAAGATTACAATTAGTATCTCAACTCTTGATGGATATTTGACAACTCATGATTTGATTGTTAGAGTGCCACAGATACATGGATTCGAGCTAACAAATCCAATGGAAGAATCTTATGGAGTATCTCCTGGTGAATCAATAATCATACCTATTGATTTCACAAACTCAGGAAATGGTGATGAAAAATATGACTTTGAGTTTGATGATTCAGAATTACCAGATGGTTGGAGTCGAACTGGCCCAACGTCGCACACATTGGGTAGCTTTGTTAGTACATCTCATAGTGTTACAGTAGTATCACCAAGTGACGCAAATCCAAATGAAGAATTCTCGATTTATGTTTCTGTAACTGACAAAGTAGGAAACTCATATGAAACCATAGTAATCAATGTTCAGAGTTCTGAACCTGTGTTGAAAATTGAGTCGTTGCAGGCTTATGGTGGAGGGGAACCTGAAGCAGGCGGACAGATAACGTATATTGCAACAATCTCAAACGATGGATTGGTGGATGCTGAAAGTGTTCAACTAAATGCTGCTCTCTGTAACGATGCAACCTGTAACAATCCTACGTCTGTTGATGCTACTACAACTATGGATATACCAGCGGAATCTTCTACACAGTTTAGTTTCTTATTCGATTTATCGGATATTGAAGTTGGCCCTTATTACATCATGCTTGAAATCAATTCTACTGGATTTAATGATGAAAATATAGATGATGATTCTTGGCATATTAGTGACGGAGTAGAACAGGGTGTCATGAATGTCGATGTTAGATCACCGAGCGTTTCCGATGATGAGAATACTGATATTATTGCATGGATTTTAGTGGCTGGTTTAATCCTAATAGGTCTTTATTTGACTAAGGGCCGTTCTGGACGCCGTCCTGGTGCACCATTTTGAATTAGACAAAAATAGTATTTTGGGAACAGAGATTCTTATACTGAATCTTTGCCCTAATCTATGAGAGGTGGGTTTCTTGAGGTCTTTAGAGAATCTTGATTTGCTTCCTGAACCTGAAGACCATCGGATATTAACTGCCATTGATAGTAAGGCTCCTGGATACCCAGGTGCTGCTTATGGTTTGAGCGACGAAGAAGCACAAGAGTTACGATGGCCAATTGGACCTATTAAGAAATATCTTTGGCCAAATGGAGCTATTCTATTCTCAATCTTCACTCTTTTTCTAATCGCAACTTGGCCTTGGATTAACTCATATCTAATTCCAATTCTTCCTGATTCAGAATGGGCATATGATGAATCCGGCATTAGACAGTTGCAGTCAGAAGGATATTTTGGAGCAGGCATTCATATTTGTATTGTAGATACTGGTATCGACATGGAACATCCTGATTTCTCTCATCAAGAACTTCTGGGATTCAGAGATTTCGTTAGTGGAAATCATGAACAAGTCAGAGATGTAGGGGATAGTTCTCACGGCACTTTAATGGCTGGAATTTTGATTTCTAATGGGACATTTAGAGGGGTTGCTCCTGAAGTAGGCTTATCTGTTGCTTTGGCACTCGATTCGGATGGTACTTCTGGCTCAACTGAAAGTGTTGCTCAGGCAATTAGATGGTGTAGAATTACGCAGAAAGTAGACATAATTTCTCTAAGTTTAGGAGGCTCTCCAAACGAGGCATTTTCATCCTCTAATTCACAGACCAATCTTGCTGTTCAGGAAGCGTTAGACTCAGGAATTTTTGTTGTTGCAGCAGCGGGTAATACAGGTTTAGAATTGGATGTTAATGACGTTTCTCAACCTTCTAGTATTGAGGGAGTTATTTCAGTAGGTGCAATAAGTAAATCAGGAAATATGTGGGGGAGTAGTGCATATGGTTCTTCCGTAGATCCTGCTAATGGTGAGGAGAGAAAGTTCCCCAATCAAAAGCCAGAGGTAGTCGCCCCTGGAGTCAATATATTTTCTACAACATCGAGTTCGTTATCTTCACCCTATGCTTACTCTACTGGGACCAGTGATTCAACAGTATTTGTGTCAGGGGCTTTAGCAATCATTTTGGAACAATTTCAGGAATCTATAGAAGGTTCTGATGGCATTATAGATGCCAGTGAGATGGAACTCGTGAAGACTGCTTTAGCTACCTCTTCAGATAGAAGTAATTTCGAAACAGATACTCATGATTCTCATTCAGGTTATGGTGCACTGGATTTAGAAAAATGGAGTGATGAGGTTTCATTTTTATTCAATGTTAATTAGTTTTTTTAAAATTCTGAAATATGATACTAAAGCGCTTTGTTGATACAATAGGACACATTGTGACTATATCGTTCATAAATGATTCACAACACGGTAAAACATGTCTCAGCGCCGTGTAAGAAGTTCCTTCCTAGTATTTCTGATGTTATCTAGCGTGTTAATTGCTTTAGTTGGTCCTGCTAGTCCGGTATTAGCAAATAATGAAACCACCTCAGGGACGATTACTACTTCTGAGACTTGGTCTGGAAATCATCAGCTGACTGGAGATGTAACAATTGCATCCGGAGCAAAATTAATTATCGAACCAGGCACTACAGTAATTTTCCCTAATGGTACTTATCTTGATGTCAGAGGAAATCTGTGCGCAGGAGATAGGACTTGTGGTGCATCAGGAGATGCTAGTCTGGCAAATAAGATCACTTTCAGATGGACAGACCCTGCTAATGACAGTGAAATCGGAGAATGCAAAGGTATGAAACAAGGATCTCAAGAAATTCAAGTTGAAGATGCATCATGTTTCGAAGGTGTGTTGATACGTAGTTCCATTGACTTGTCAGAAACTGGATTCAGACATATCACAATCGATGACGCGTGGGGAATTCCTTACTATATTGACTCAATTAATCGATGGCGATATGGTGCTATGGTCATCGATGGTGCATCTCCAACTTTAACTCAAATGTCATTCTCCAACATTAACACTAGCAGTGTACTAACTACTAATCTAGCACAGCCAATATTTGTTGATGGAACATATATTGCTGGAAATGATCAAAAAAGTGGAGTGGGTGGTTCTGCTGTACAAATTTATGGTTCTGGTACACAAGTAACTCCTCTTGTGATGAATTCACCTTTATTTATTGGAACCGATAATGGTTGTGGAAATAATGATGGAGGTCGACCTACATTATGGGCTCAAGAAACATTCATCGAGATTAATGATGCAACTGTTAATACTGGAGATTATGGTTTTGCATTTGTAAGTTCTTCGGGAAGTCTCACAAATTCTGATATTAATGTGAATTGTAACGGAGTAGATATTAATGGAGTCAAAGCAATTCAAGGTGTTGCTTACACATTCGAAGTTGGTAATAACGAAATAGAAACTGATGAGGGTTCAGGAATTACAGTTTATGATGGAGGAGATGCAGAATTACACAACAACGCAATCTCAGGCGTGGCAGATCGATCAGGAATTACAATTCAATCTAGTAAAGCACATATTCACAACAATGATATTGGTCCAATAGGAGGTTGGAATGGACTTTGGTTAACAGGTTCATTTGATGTAATTGCTGAGTACAACGCAATTTCAGATACAGCGAAAACTCCTATTCAGGTTGGTGAGTTGTCTTCATCAGGTCCTGCACCATCTGCTTCTAGACTTCATTTTACCAATAACACTGTGAGTGTGAATAATCCAGGAACTTGCTCCAGTTTCAAGTACTGGGGTGGAGAATATACCTGTCCTGCAGTAAGTGTTTTCCGTTCAGGAGTGACGCTTTATGACAATGATTTTTCTCTAGGCGGTGACTCTGACGGAATTAGAGCCATAGGCGGATTAATGGATGTCCAAAGAAACTCATTTAATGTCGCTGGGACTGGTGCAGTTGTCCGAAATTATGATAGTGGATTTGCTAATACACAACAATACGGTTCTCTAGGATTCTTTTCGCAGAATACCTGGAATGGAATTGAAACTGCATACAATATAACTAAATCATCATTAACTGTTCAATCTGAATTTATACCAAGTGCACCTCCTGGTGAATTCCCGGTAGTTTTGGATTGGCCTGACCAAGAAGCATGGCCTGCTAATGGATTCCAAGGTGCTATTATCCCAACACCTATTTCCGAATGTGCAAGTTGTGATAATTTAACACCTCGAAATTTCCCACTAGCTGTTAACATGGATAATAATTCCACTGTATTCACATTTGCGAATCTTTCAAATCTTGATACATCAAAGATATTCATCAAATCTCAACCAACACAGTATGCTGTACAAGTTAGAAGAGCAGAAATGGTGAGATTCCAAACCTTAGTTGATGGAATGAAAGTAGAAAATGCGAATGTACTAATCGAAGATGCTCTTGGAAATGATCTTTATTCCTTATACACTGATGATGATGGATATACTCCATGGTTCGCATTAGCTTCTGACTCCCATCTTGACTTCCGAGGCCTCGCAGGTGGAGATAATCCAGATGGATTTGCAGATGATGAATATGAAGATTCATGCTCTGATGGAATTGATAACGATGGTGATTTAACGATAGATAATAATGATGATGATTGTGATTACAGTGCGGGAACAAGAGAGTTATCACGATATTACTACACAGCGTATAAATTTGGCTTTGGATATGATAGAAATGACTTTACTATCCAAGATACTACATATCAGGATGTAATCAATTTAGTTAACACAGGACCTTCAATTTCAGTAACACAAGAAAACGGTCACTCTTTTAGAAAAATTGTGAATTTTACTGGTTCCGCACATGATGGTCAATTAGCAGGATTTTATGCTACTGATGAACTAGCTCAATGGGACCAAAAGGGATATATCCATTCTATTGAGGTTAGAGATCCTTTCACAAGTGAGTGGACATCTGCCGGACAGGCTGTTGACGACAGTGGAGCGGAACCCGGTACAGTAACACGATTCAATCATCCATTCAACTCATGGTACTATTCATTCGATATGTCTGGATATCAGGAAACTGATTATACATTTGAGTTCAGGTCATTTGACGGAATTGATTACAGTCCAATAGTTACTAGGAATATTAAGCTGAATGCAGCACCGCCTGTAATCACCGTAAACACTCCTAGTGATGGCTCAACATGGTCTGACGGTACAGTAACATTCGAGGGAACTGCATACGATCAGTATGGTTGCCCTAACGCTTGCAGCCAAGATGTTGGAGAAATATATTTTTACATTAGTGGACCTAATTTTGAAGGTACGACTCCAACAACTGGAGGTGCGGACTGGTCATGGACCTGGGATTTCAGCGGTCAACCTAGAGTTGTATCCGATTATACATTTACAATTTGGGCCTCTGACTCAGATTTCTGTTTGAGTGTAATCGATGAATGTGCTCCTGTCACTATGACACTGACTATCGATAATTCGAATTCTATCCCATTTGTTAGCCTAATGTCTCCTGTTGATGGTGAAAGACTTTCGGTTTCCGATAATACAATTCAAGGTGTAGCTAGAGATAACGATGGTTCTGTTTCTAGAGTTGATATAACTGTTAGAGATATATACAATGGAGATATTATCGTCCATCAACAATCAGTTTCTGATTTCGAAGCCAATGGGGCATGGTCAACAACATGGGATCCCACAATTCTTCAACATGACTTCGAATATGAAATTGATGTTCAATCCTATGATGGATATGATTTTAGCGATATGACCACAATCAAGATAATTGCGGATAATCCATCAGATGCTGGAAATAACCAACCTATTTTCGATTCAGAGGGCTGGTTACAAGAAATCACCCTTTATTGTGAAATAGAATCTCAATCTCAAGATAGGTGTACCAAGGCCGAAATAGATCTTAATCAATTCTTTTCAGAAATAGACAATGGTCAAGATTTAATTTTATCAGTATTTGATGATTCTAGTCCTGAAGCAACTTTCGATGATAATTTTGCGTTGGTGATTAATGTAGGTCAGGATGGAATTGCAATATACGATCCGATTTCTATGTTCTTCTACAATCCAGATATTTCATCATGGACTTTAGAAAATGTAATTTTTGTAGCTACTGACCCTTTTGGTTCTAAAGAAATTTCTACACCGGTTACTTTTACCGTAATTGGCATTAATTTCGAGATTGATACTCCTGAGGTCACTGTAGTAAAAGATGGTGAAAGTGTAACTTTTTCAGGCATAGGTCTGCCTGGTAAGACAGTAACCGCATTGATTGATAAGGTGCCTGCAAATAGTACTATAGTCAGNAGTGACTCTACATGGAGTTTAGATATCCCATCATCTCGATTTGATGAAGGNGCGGTTACACCTGANTTCAGATATGTAGGCTCTGATTATTCTAGCGGAGTTCAGATTTCTGTGGGAGAACCAGATGATGGAATGTCAATGTTAATGATTGCAATAATTTCAATAGTAGTTATAGCCCTAATTGGAGGTGCTTTCGTATACTTCTTTGTTGAGGTAGAAGAAGAGGAAGAAGATGATGAACAAGTATCAGCTACTAATGTTGAAAATACAGGAGATGAGGAGTCCACCGAAGGATGGATTTGGGATGAGGAATCTAATGATTGGGTCGAGGATCCAAATTATTAATTTCTTGACTTATGCTAGAGACTTCACCACCGAAACTTCATGTATTAATTGAGATTGCTGCAATGGCATGAGTAACATGCCCGTGCCTAGGCCCGGCGTACAAGAGAGGATATTGTTGCATCTCAGAGATTATGTTGAGCATGCTGGAAGGGTAGAAGTTCCGTTTGCTCTTTCGCAGATGGGTATCGCAAATTCAGTTGCAATTGCTCGTTCTAATGTCCCTAGAGCTATCTCTGGTATGAGAGAACAGGGTTTATTGGTGGAAAGACAAGCGCATGTTACTGGAGTATCTCGCAAAAGGAAAGCATACTTCCTAACTGATGAAGGCATTAAAGTTGCAAATGGAATATGGGAAAAAGTAAGTACTCAAAATATCCGTTTAAAATTTCCAGACGGTAGTTCACAAAACGTCTCTCTTGTCAATGCCTTGGAGTTAACTGATCTCCCTCTTAGACATGTAGATATATTGAGGTATATCGATGATAATGGGAGTCTAGATCTTTCAGTTCTTTCAGCCGAGCTAATTGAAAGAGACCTTTCAAAACATATTGAGAAGCAATTAGTCACATCTTTCAATGATCTACCTAGAACTAGGAAATTTTTTGGTAGAGAAAAGGAAGTTGATGATATGGTTAATTTACTTGAAAAAAGATCTTCATCAATTCTAGTTCCTGGAATCGCGGGTATTGGAAAAACCGCTCTCGCGGGAAAAATTCTCGAAAGATTTACNCATGAAAGAAATTTATTATATCATCGTTGTCAAGATTGGGAAGGTTCTAGAGCATTTCTTGAAGCTACTGCAGAATGGCAATCAACAATGGGTAATAATGGGCTTTCAGATTACTTAGCAGCTACTCCAATACCTCAGGCTAATGTTACAATCGATTTAATTATTGAAGGGTTGAAAAATTCTCCAAGTTTAATTGTGATAGATGACTTACATAAGGTAGGTGATGAAACCTTAATCACTATCTTAAGAGGGATTGCAACAAAAATTCCAGGTCTTAGTCAGGTCGGGGTAATTATGTTTTCTAGATCATTTAGAATGGTTGTTCCTGAGAAAGATTCAGATGGTAGAATTCTTACATTAGTAATGCCACTTGAAGGATTGGATAAGGAATCTAGTAAACAAATTCTTTCAGCATTACCAGATATGGATGGTTCACAGTTCCTTCATATTTATTCACTTTCTAGAGGGCATCCTCTAGTTCTAGAATTGATTAACAGAGGTAGTGTTGGTGGAACTTTCCATGCGACTTTAGAGACATTTGTAGAAAAAGAAATTTTCAGTAGATTATCAGGGCCACAGAAGAGATTACTAGGTGCAATTGCAGTTTTCCGCGAACCAATGCCTCTTTCAGCATTGAGCGATTTAGACGCTGCAATTGATTTACTGGATGATTTGGTTGAGAAAGGTTTAGCTAGACAAGCAGATAGCGAAAACTACGATGTTCATGACTTAGTTAGGGAATTCTTAGTTCTGTCTATGGAGCAAAATTTACGTCATGAATTGCATAATAATGCTGTAAATTGGTATAGAAACAGAAAATCAAGCCCCACTGACCGGATAGAATTTATTCACCACTTGAACAATTCTGGACAGATTGAAGAATTGGCTGCAGTGTTATCATCTGAAGGTCCCAATCTTGTCCAAGCAGGACACACCGAACTTTTAGGTATTTTAAGGTCCTTAGACAGGGAAGGCTTCGATTCAAAGTCATGGGGTACAGTTAGGGAACTTAGAGGAGATATTCTTTCAATCCAAGGTCAATGGGATGATGCGGAAAAAGAATATGATGCAGCAATTCCAATCGCACGTAAAAATAAACTCAACAAGGAATTAGCTAGATTATTATCATCAAGAGCTGACATTGCTGTAAAGAGAGGTGCGATGGACGATGCGTTAGAGCTTCACAGACAGGCTTTAGAAATCCAAATTAAAACAAGAGATGCAGTATCTGCAGCACGTTCATACAACAATATGGGCTATATTTTCCGCCGTCGAAGAGATAACAGACATGCTTTAGAAGTGTATAGTAATGTTGAAGATCTTCTAGAATCAGAAAGTAATCCTGAGTTATGTGACTCAAGAATTCGTCTTGCTTCAGCATTTTTAGAAATGGGTGAGTTAGATCGCGCTAGAGATCATGCAATGTTGGCTCATGATGAAACCAAAGATAATGGTCAAGAAACTCTTCACGCTAGGGCTAGGGCTGTTTTAGGTAGGTATTATGCTAAGATTAAAGATAATGATTTAGCTATGCTACATTATTCTGGTGCTTTAGAAATTTTATCTGAGCAAGCTGACCCTCACAGTGCAGTTGAAGTTGAAATGCTATTAGGTCAAGTTCTAAGTGATGCTGGAAGAAAAGAAGAGGCTTCTGAGCATTATTTGGAGGGACTGGCATTAGCAGAAGCAAATGATTTCCGTCATCTGAAGGGAGAGCTTCTTGCACGTCTAGGAGAGGTTGAGAAGGATCGTTCACAAAGGATGGAATATCTTCAGAAAGCACTTTCAGTCTTCAGAGAATTGGGTGCAAACGATCGCATGAGAGAAGTACAAAATTCAGTTCATAGGGTTGTTATGGGGCACTAATCTTTCTTCCTATGAGACTATTTTTCAACGCTTACATCAATTTTGAAATTAGGTCCTGATTGTTCAGAGATAAATATTTCACCATTGAATTCATCTCCAATCCTCATTAATACCTCACTTTCAGCAATATGGGGTGCATTATTTTTATCGGATAAATGGCACAAAACTATTGATTTTAGGCCAGGGTTCATTATTTCTTTCAATATTTCTGCAGTTTGGCTATTAGAAAGATGCCCTCCTCTGCCGGAAATTCTTCTTTTTAGAGAGTCAGGATAGGGTCCTTGCATTAGTTTACTATGNTCGTAATTCGCTTCNATGGAAATATGAGTNCAACCTCTTAAATGNCTNTTTAGTTCNACAGTTGCTTCTCCTAAATCAGTTACAAAACCGGCTCTATTACCNTCTCCATTGCTCACAATTAATGCAATATTTTCTGCGTCATCATGTGGTATCGGTATAGGTAAAACACTAATTTCATTTCTAANTTCTACTCTTTCTAAACTCCCAAAAGTCCTACAATCTGATATTGGATTCCAGCCCATTTTCATAGCGGTTTCAATATTACAATATAATCGGGAACCCCACTTTTTTGAAGCCATAAGAGCTGATTTTGAGTGGTCTCCATGGTGATGAGTCACAAATATAGCATCTATTAATNCTGGATNTACTTCTGCTCTNGATAGTCTTTTCTCAATTTGTTTAAGTGAAAATCCACAGTCAATTAGTACTTTACAATCATCAGATTCTAGTAGAGTTGAATTGCCTCTACTCCCAGAACCTAAGTGAGTAATCTGTAGACCCATAACAAACATGACTTGAGGGGACGTTTNGTCCTTCAATGAATCTGTTTCTGATGTGAAATTTTTCATTTTTANAGATGATTGTGGAAANGCCGGATTGTGAGATTTCTAACCTTTTGTCCGAACGACGCTCCATCATGGTCATAAATACATGAAAGTCGCTAAGGGTAGTTAAGAGGAGGTGATAGCATGAGGCGCAAACAAACCGCACTTTTGATGACAGTACTAATTCTGTCAAGTTTGGCCTTTATTTCTCAAACTAGACCTCAGGCTCCAGTAGAAAATGTAGACCCTGGAGAAGCTATTGGAGGAGGTCCTCCTGTAACGGATGAAGATGGAGATAAGATTCCTGATTTTCATGAAGAGATTTTATTNGGAGAAGATATCATACTAAATTTAGATGATGAAATACTCGTTNTTTCCGGCCTAGATTCTAGGAATGGTACTGATAATATGTCAGATCACGACAATGACGGTGCCAGTGCTCTTCTGGAATACTGTTGGCCATACACATTAGATAGGTGCTTCACAGATAGAGTGTCCTTGACAGGTAAACCTGGTGAATTAACTGATTCGGGATTTAGAGAATGGCTTGATCCGAGAGTAGCAGACACTGATGGAGATGGTCTACCCGATGGTTACGAAATTTACATGTGTACCGAAGGAGGATTAGGNTATCTAAATACTACCAATGCATGGACTTGTTTGTGGTTTGATCCTTTAGACCCTAGTGACATGTGGGAAGATATTGATAGATGTGTTGATTTCACATTTGGGTGTGGCGATGGATTTGATGTTGATAGGAATGGAATTATAGATGATACTGAGAAATANACTAATTCGGAAGAGTATTTGTTCGGAACTCCNGAGGATTGGGTNACTGAAAGAGATAGATTATGGTGCTATGGTGANATAAATCTGTTAACCATTGGTTCCTGTCAAGATACTGTAGAAAGACAAACAGGTGATGGTTGGCTTGGAAGCGANCCTACAGAATCTGATTCCGATTATTATTCTTGGGCAGAAATNATTTCTGTTGGTTTAGCCGTTCCTGGTGATGGCATACCTGATGGCTGGGAAGTNCATTATGGNCTNGATCCAAGAAATGCTAGTGATGCAATATTAGATTCAGATTCCGATGGATGGGATTTAGATAGAGATGGATATATCATCCCTGACACATCTGTGGCAACATCCAGTTGGGGGGAATCATTTAGTAATTATGAAGAATATATGATTTACTATGATGAAGGAGTTTCTGTTACTCCTGGCCTTAGGAGTATTGATTTATCTGAAGATCAAAATAGTTTCATTACNTATGATCAATCTACATCACCAAAATTAGTTGATGCTTCAGTTCANACAATTATTTCTGATAACCAAAGAGATCGCTTGATTATAGGTTCAGAATTTGGGATAACAATATTAGATCCATTTAATGATGTCTCATCAACGATTGAATTCCCTTCAGGAGTAGTATTGAATTCAATGATGGAATGGTCTGATGATGACGGAGAATATTTGATTCTNTTAACCAATCAAGGTTTATCNATTATAGATATGATTAACGGTGTACCTCAAATTGATANATTNACATTTGANANTTCAGATTCAACTNTATCTATNGGTTCTGTCAATGAAATGGTCGTTCTAAATACAGGCAGTGGAAANTTAGATTTGATGCTATTCTCNGGTCAAGATGTTTGGTCAACATCGATTTCAGGAAAAACNATTNATTCTGTTATTTATCTTGATACTATATCTGAGATTTTATCGGTNAATGCNGCCAATGTTAACACNGCATTACANATGGAAATGAGTGGAAGAGGNCCTCTTCTACTCATTGGTACAGAAGGTGGTTTGATTGCATGGAATACTACTGACGGTACGGACTCAGTAGGGAGTCCTTGGTGGGTCTTTGATAGAGAAAACTCTGAAAACTTCGTCCAAAAAGCCGACCTACTTAATGTATCGAAATCAGCTGTAGTCAATATGTTACAACCTGCTGGNCCTAAGGATTCATCTGGTAATTTCGAACTAATCACTGGTGCATGGATAGGTACATCAGGAGGTCTACATTTGATAGATATTGACAAATTGATTTCTATGCCACTNACTGCTTTCGATTCAGAAAGAATGTGGAACTCGGAAAATTGGCTTTCAGGATCAAATGATGTACACTCAATTCATACCTTTGATAATAAAGTAATAGTCGGTTCAAGAGATGGTACATGGGTGCTGGAAGGTGGTTATCAAGGAGTAACAGGAATGTCTGACAATCAAACATTCATTCCTGGTTTAGTCAGCTCACTATCTACTTTGGAATCATCAGAATCAATCATTCTTTTCGCAGGTATTTCCCCTGGCAGATACATGAACATAATGCCAATTGATCCACAATCGATTGATTCTGATCTTGATGGGATGCCTGATGGTTGGGAATTTATTCATGGTCTTGATCCGACTGACCCCTATGATAGAGATAGGGATGCAGACGCTGATGGTGTTCTATACAATCCTGAATCAGGNGAAGGTATTGATAGAAGTTGGACCAACTTAGATGAATTTAGATTTATTACAAATTCTGAAAATGGTTTCAATGGAACAGACCCAAGAAACACCGATACTGATGGCGATGGACTTACAGATGGTGAAGAATATTGGGGATGGTTTACTGAATCTACTAATTTTGATTGTCACTATCTGAATAATGAATACATTTGTGATGAAGTGATAGGCTCTCANGCATTATCTGTTCACTTAGAAGGATGGTTAGGTTCNGGTGCAGGAGGAGGTACTGATGGACCTACAGACCCTACTGATATCGATTCTGATGGGGACGGNATGCCTGATGGATGGGAAATANAGAATCGCAGATGGATTGGTGANGTCTATAATGGNGGGAATCTTTGGACATTAGANCCNCGTAATCCTAATGATGCAGATGAAGATGCTGATAATGATGGGCTTTCCAATTTGTGCGAATATAAGTGGTCCAATTTACTTCAAAGTGTNATTAACGAAGGTTTACCATCACATGGTGAAAGTTCAGATGCGGCTNTAAATTGGACTGCTACAGATCCAAACAATGTAGATTCTGATGGAGATTCTCTACCCGATGGCTGGGAAGCAAGNTATTCTTGTTCTTGGTCTGCAGATGCTGCTGGTCTTAATCCTTTGAATGGATCCGATGCATTNAACAATCCAGATGGAGATGGATATGATGTNAATCACAANGGAATTCTCGAGTTAGAAGAAAGTCTTGTTAATTGGATGGAGTTTCANTGGAAATCTGAGATNATCTNTGGAGATAGTACTGACAATGNTATACCGTTCCCNGATAATTTTACAACAGTGCTATTCAATGATACTTGGGAAAGTTTTGCTGGAGGTTCCTTTGGTGATTATGCAAGCAANAATTACAATAATTTAATCAATGCAACTTCTGAAATTGATATCGGTTCTGGAAATCCTCTTAGTTCTGATTCTGATTTCGATGGAATGCCAGATGGCTGGGAGTTTTATCATGCTAGATGGAGTCTATTCGATGGCTCTTGGACTCTCAATCCGGTAAACGAAAATGACCGTGTGGGTGACCCTGATGGTGATGGGATGAATAACTGGGAAGAATACAATGTAATTTCCAGTAATCTNTCNGAGATAGATTCTTTAATCACTGTCCCTCAATTTTATCTTCTTTACTTTGGTGGAGAATATTTGCCTAATCCTTGGCTTTCTGCAGAATCATCCAGCTCTTTTGGNTCCTTCTTAACTCCTGAACAAATAAATCTAACAGGCCTAACTGCAGACCCCAATAATCCCGATACAGACTCTGATGGATTATTAGATGGGATGGAATTGATATTTACTAGATGGAATTCTACTGATGGGGTCTGGACATTGAATCCCTTAGTTCCTAATGATGGAAATTATGACTCAGATAATGATGGNATATCGGATCAAATAGAACTTAATTTAACACTGAATAATCCTTTCAATGGAGGNCTCTCACCTCCTGANGCTCCGAGGCTTTGGGAAGAAGCNGAATATCTTGATCCTTCAGAAGCCGAAAATAGAGTATATCGAATCCTATTCAATAAAGAAGGTCGNGCNCAACTAGCATTACAACAATTCACTGATTGGCAGTCNGGTGCTACTGCAAAGCCCCTTCTCCAAGCGCTCTTCGGAGTTTCTGATCCAACTTCTGATGATACGGATAGAGATGGNATGAGTGATGGTTATGAATATTGGTTCACTGAATGGAACCTTGAAGAGAATAGATGGGAAATGAATCTTCTTACAGGGACTGATATTTCNGTTGACAGTGATGATGATTCGTATGATTGTAATGGAGATGGAATCATATCTCCTTCGGAAACTTTTGATAATTTAGCAGAATTTGAATCAAGAATTTATGGTAAAAAATTAGCNATTGATAGTATTCCTAATGGGACGGGACTAGTTTCATATGGAGCAGATACAATTAATGCATTTATGGATGAGCAATCAATGAGTTATTCCTTAGCATTGAGCCAGTTATATGTCACATTCTCAACAAAATCAATNTCATCATTCGAGAGGGCTGGATTAATTAATCAATTAAATCCTGATAATTTTAATATTAGTTTAGCCGGAATTAGTGATCCAACTGACTCAGATTCTGATAGAGATGGTATGCCTGATGGTTGGGAGTATTGTTACTCCATATATGGNCAATATTTACCGGTTAACGATTACAGATGGTCAATGAATCCAGTAAATCCTCTCGATGTNAATTATGACCCTGATGAGGACGGCTGGTATGATAGAAATTGGGAAGATGTTCCAGCCACTCAGGGGGTATGGGAAAATAGACAATTTACAGCATCAAGTATAGAAAATCAAATTGGTAACGGAGTTGCACCATTATTCTTCAGTAATTTAATGGAATTCGAAAATGGGACTTTACCGCTTAATTCNGATACTGATGGTGATTCAATGGTTATGAAACCAGTCTTCAANAATGGAGAAGTTATTGATTATGTACAAGACATGAACCTAAGCGATGGTCGTGAGGTATTCAAATATGGTACTAATCCNTTAGACAACGATACAGATGGAGATATGATGCCTGACTTTTATGAATATTATAGAGGTTGGAATGAAACTAATGATAATTGGTCCTCCTATCTGAAAATTCAGGTACAATGGGAGCAAATCTCTGCAAATAATTTGAAACCGGTACAAATATCAAATAATGTAATATCCAGACCTGTATTAAATTGGGTTTGGTTTACTCACGACGCCACAGATGCAGATGATGCAGGTCAAGATGCTGACAATGATGGTGGATGGGATTGCTCAGGAGGAACTTGCGNATACCAACCTTACAATAATTTCCANGAGTATTATGGAGTTGTTAATGCCTCTTTGTCATCTCCAACCTTAGTNCGACAATCTTTATTGAACGATTGCTCTGGAAATTATGTGGAAGAATGGTGGCAACTCCGAGAATCATTATTAGGGACATGTTCTGGATCATCNGCCCTTACTTCTAACTANTTCAGAATGTATAANATAAATAATAATGATGAATTGTATGCATTAATAGTCGATGATAATGACCAGGATTACCAATATTTGGATACTAGTGATGATGAGACTTTGTGCAGTGGAGAATGGGCCGACTCCTATCAAAGATTTGCAGGAGATCAGTACCATCTTCCAAACATAGGACTTGGCGAATATGTATATGGCTGGTGGATACTAGATATTGATGGNGATCAGATAGCAGATGGNACAGATCCTACAAAATGGGATACAGATGGTGATTGGTTAAATGATTTCTTTGAAATCGAAGATGATATGCTAGATGGAGTGCGTGGAAATAGCGCATCCCCTATAAGATATGATGACAGAACCACTACTTGATGTTCATTGCATTAATTTGCTCTTCTCTCTTCGGTTAATTATGAACAGTGATGGGGAGATGCCAACTCCTTCAGAACCAATAGAAGAGAAATTACTATTTCTTCAGGAGAATTTGTCTAATTTTGTTAAACAGTATAACCTGCCTATAATTGANTCGGCATTNGTTATTTCAAAATATATCAACATTCTTTGTGCAGAATTAGTCAAGAAAGCATCACTAGAGGGAGAGAGATTACCTACTGAAATAACAGAACCATGGCCTATTGAAGGAGANGGTCCNACTCCAAAAATTAGTGATTTCCCATTAGAAAAANTAATGCAAAATATAGATCAGGANAGGATGGATATTTTCGATACNATAATTAGAACTATAATTAATGGTTCAGAAATNCCATTTGTTAATGCGATAATTGTATTGAGAGACTGGGAGAAGGTGATAAGGACACAGCTGGCNAAATCAACCAGTCCAGGCCATCTTTTTAGTCCGCTAGAACTTAAGGAAAATTTCTGATTACTTACTTTCAGCCTTAGCAACTATACGGCTTGAAACAAAAAAAGCGTCACCAATAGACCATAAATAGAGTAAAAACCATAAAATTACAGTAAAAAGTAATGGTAATTGTATCAGAAACCAACTATTTGCCTTTTCATGTTGTCTGTTAAAATGTTGTCCTAAAAAGAGAAATGGGATAAGTGCTAAGAAAATCGTGAATAATGGTCTCAAAGTACCCCAAGGTCCGATACCTCCATTTAACTCACTCCAAATTACTCCAATTACACCTAATCTACTTATCTTTTCGAGCTCTTCGTCTTCAGTCATGTTGACGAGAAGCTCTTCTGCCATAACTATCCTAGGAATACCTGAATGATGAACATAGCGATAGATTGTTTGCGAAAATACCAACTATCTACTACTTTTGCAATATCCATGAATGAACCAAGGGTGTTAATCACNGGCTTCTCTAAATTCTCTNNTTTCANATATAATATTTCAGAAAAAGTTGTAGATATGATTANAGGGATAAAATTCAATAATTTTNCAACCTCTACTGAGATACTTTCGGTAAANCAAGAAGGTGCAAGTTTAGTGGCAAACAAAATNTATTCAGGAGAATTTTTCCACACAATAATACATCTTGGTTTTTCTTCAAAATCTAAAAAAATTCGTTTTGAAAAGTTTGCATATAATGANTTTNGAATGACNCAGAAGGATAATTCAGGTAGNCAAATCTCCAGTGGCAANATTATCNATNACGATGTTGACTATTATACTTCAAANTCTCCTACNGAATCGATTGAAAAGGAATTTAANAANGAATCTAATGTTGAATGGAGTATAGATCCTGGACGTTATGTGTGTAATGAAACATACTTCAAGACACTTAGTGCAGTTAATTTGAATCAATTATCCGATATTACAAATGTTCTTTTTGTACACTTACCATCAGAAGATATTCTGGACATTAATGAACAATCAAGNATAATTATACGACTGATTAAATNTATTTTGAAGCCATGCATTGAAGTTGTAGGCGGAGTGATATATGATAAAAAAGGACGAATTTTATCTTGTAAAAGACCTCAAGGTAAATCGTGGTCTTCTTGGTGGGAATTCCCAGGAGGTAAAATAGAGTCAGGTGAAAGTCCTATTTCAGCACTATCTAGAGAATTAAAAGAGGAACTTTCACTATCTATTTCTACCTCAAATATTGTCGCAGAAGAATTTTTTGAATATGATGAACAATTTGTTAAATTATATATTTTTGATTGTGGGATAATTAACGATGATGAAATTGAATTACTTGAGCATGATGAAATGAGGTGGTTATCCCAAAAAGAATTACTTGATGTGAAATGGTTACCTGCAGATTTNCCGATTGTTAAAAAATGGTATATTGAAGGAATTCCTAATCCTCATCAAGATTGATTGTAGGTCTTCCCCTTTTATCGAACCATTCTGATGGTTCACCATCATTTCTCATTGCTAGTTCATCCCCAGTATATCTCGGAATTTGATTCCTACCTTCGTGCCAAGTTTGTTGTTCTAGCCAAATATCTAAATCTTCCCCTGATAAATCAATTCTAATGACTCCTCCTAGATTTTTCCCATCTACGATAAAAGAGACTTTACCTGCAATTGCAGCCTGTCTTGAAATGAAGAAGTATGTTTTATCAGATTCTAAATTCACAGTCATTACATCCAATGCAGTGTCTAAGATTCTTTGATTCCTTATTTGAATTAATAAATGTTCCAGAGTTGAAGAAAAACCACTAATTTTTTGTTGTTGATTTTTTGCTGGAAAATCTTCATTTACAGGTAAATTATCTATTTCACAATCTGGAAAAAATGTTTTTATCGATTCTAGAATCATCTTTGAATTTTCATATGGCTGGACTATTGATGAGATTCTAATCGCCGGTTCCATGACTGTCCGTGACATTTCATAGTGAAGAGTTCTCTGTAAGTATAATCTCCCACTAACACGAATCATTGAAATTGAATAGTTCATGAGAAGAGTCATGGCAGAGCGCTCTGGAACGATATCTGGGGCATTATTGTTAACGCCAACACTTTGTATTGTTGCATTAAGATATGGTTTGCCTACAATTAATGAGGTAATTTCAAATGATATTGTTCTTGAATTAAGTATACATTCCATAGCGTTAATTATCGGCATTGTAATGTTTTCCAGATATAGGGTAATCGAGGATCATGAATATCACAGATCTGCAGCAATTAAGAGACTTAGTAAATCATATTCGCAAGAAGATAAAGGTTTATGGGAAAAATCTGAAGTTGCAATAAAAAAACTTGAAGAACAAGCATCAGAAAAAATCAAGGGACGTAAAGGTGCTCTAATTCAAGCAAAAATGTCAGGTACAGTAGGTTCATTAAATGCAGAATCAAATGAAATTGAGGTGGATGAAGGCCAAGAAATCGAGGTTATCACTCATCACAGAAATATTGGCACAATTATTGATGAAGAAATTGTCGAAGAGAAAAAAGAACCTTCGAAGTCTTTTCTTTCAAAGAGATTGGAAAAATCGGCAGTTAGAAGATTGGAGAAAAAAAGGATTAAAGCTGCCAAGAAAGAAATGAAGAAAAATAAGAAAAGTTCAGAAGTTAAGGGATACAAGAAAGACGATGACAATCAATGGTCTGTTTCCTCAAAAACACAATTAACTCCTAAAGTGATATCATGTAAGGAATGTGGAACGCTGAATAATTCTAATAATCCATATTGTACATCTTGTGGGACATACTTGTCGTGAAAAAGGAATACTTCATAGAGGGCCGTAAAAAAAAGTAATCAGGTGAGATTATGCCAGAGAAGAGAGACTACTATGAGATACTTGGCATAAATAAAGATGCCAGTCAATCAGAAATTAAGAAATCATTTCGTAGCTTAGCTAGAAAATATCATCCTGATAAAAATCCCGATAACCCAGAATCAGAAATCAAATTTAAAGAAGTTCAGGAAGCTTATGCAATCTTATCTGATCCCAATGAAAAGAGAAAATATGATACTTATGGTCATAATGGTCCTGGAGGCTCACCATTCGGACCGGGTGGTTTTCAGGGTGTGAATATTAGTATTGAAGACTTATTTGGTGGAGGTTTTGAAAGTGTTTTCAGTTCAATTTTTGGTTCTTCAAGTCCAAAGAGGAATAAAAGACAGAGAGGTTCAGATTTACTTGTTAGGCACATAATACCATTTGATGCTGTGATGAACGGTACTGAGGAATCATTAGAATTTGATGTCCTTAAAACATGTAAGAATTGCAANGGTCTTGGTTCAAAAAACCCAGAAGATGTCAGAGANTGTCCTGCTTGCGATGGACGCGGCCGTATACAAAGGATAGAAAGAATAGGGCCATTTACACAGCAAGTTGTTACTGATTGCTCATCTTGTAAAGGTGAAGGGAGGATAATTCAGAACCCTTGNCCTGCCTGTAGAGGAGAAGGCCGTTCTAACCAGACAAAGAAAGTACAATTTACTGTACCACCAGGTATAGAGAATGGACAGAGACTCAGAATGACAGGTTATGGAGAATCTGCAAAATCAGAAAATGGAGATCCAGGTCATCTTTACATAGAGATTGATATTGAAGAACATGAATGGTTTGAAAGAGACGGTGCTGATTTACTAATGGCGTTACCATTATCATTCACAGATTTAGTTCTCGGGACTACAGTTGAAATTCCTCATTTAGATGGTGAGAAGTTGAGAATAAAAATTCCTCCAGGCTCAAAACCCGGTCAAACAATTTCTGTTAAAGGAAGAGGTTTGCCAAGTAATAGAGTACGCAGTGGTCGTGGCTCAATTATGGTTTTATTAAAATTAGATATACCAAAAAAGATTTCTCGTTCGTTCAAGAAAAAGTTAATCGATATTAAAGAAGAGATGAGTTACTCCAATGAAGAATTAGAGGAAAAAATTCGTAAAGAAGCAAAATCTAGACGTAATAATTAATNCCAGATAATTAGTTTATTTGGTGTTGCTGCCAATGGTAAATTTTCTACCAGACCGGATAATTCTAATGCTAACTTTGCAGNTNNACCTTCTAGCGAGATACTAATAAATAATTGTGAATTCTTAGATAGAGTATCTAAGAAAATTTCATCACCTTTCGATATAAAATTTGGTGTAACGTCAATTATAGCAAGCTTACTTCCTTCCGGGTAATTGAATCTGATTGAAGAAATTTCCCAGTCTTGTTCAAATGTTTTCAGACCTAGAAGAATATTTTTCTCCTCAATTGAAACTTTCCAAGCACAGATTTCAATTTGTTCGGTCATGTGCCTAAGTTCTGGTTCCCCCCATATCTCGTTAATAGAACTCCATGGGCTTTCTCCGAGTTGTATAAGTGCAGAATTAATCATTNCAACATCTTTCTGTTTAACACTTAACTGTTCAGAAATTCTCTCCCTTATTCTCATTAATTTTTCCCTATCGTGAAAATTTATTTCAGATGAAATAGTGTTATGATAGAAAATTCTCTTCCTATTCCAAAATAATACTAACATTAGAGGGCTTAACATTAGTATTCCAATAAAAATATAAAAATCATTGAACATCCAAGATAAATCCTCATAATCCTCGATTTCAGGTTCTTCATATTCTCCAAGATATTCTAGTTTGAANGTATAACTAATTTCAATTTCTGCACTTGCTCTTCTTTCAATCCTTAGTGTATGGTTTCCATTCGGGAGAACAATTGCCTCACCATTTGATGTATTTACTAGAACACCAGTTTCTTGATTAATCTCTTGGATTGTATAATTTACTTCTGTTTTTACAATTTCTTCAAGGTATATTCTAGAACCATTNATGTCGGTAATTTCAATCCAAAAGATGTCTATATTATCTCCACTATGGAGACTTCCAGATGTTTCTAAGTCTAAATTCACTTTGCTCCATCTTTCGTCTGGAATATCTAACCATTTAGTTTCAGGAGCATCTGAAAATAATTCTCCATCAAAACTTCTTAGCGGAGAAAATGAAATATTCCATCTGGATGTCGTATCTGACTTAACCCATACTTCAATAGAATATGTATCGTCATTTGTTTCAATTATCTCGGGACAATTTCCATTCGCCATTGTGATATTTTCTTTAGCTCCTAAATAATCAACTAAGAATAATTCAAAATCAACATCTTCATTACTAGTCAAACAATCAAGTGACGCCTTCATATTTTCTCCAATCTGAAATTGAATTGAATCACCATTCGTATCTGATTCTGTAATATATGATTCGTAGTACCAAGAAATTTCATAGTTTAATGGTTCACCATTGTCCCATGGCACCTTCAGCTCTCCCGAGTTTCCATCTTCATTACTTTGGTTATTTCGATATATGTCAAATTTGTATGGATATAATTCTTCATTTGAGTCAGAGACAACCCTAATCCATAGTTCACTTTCTTCCGGATACTGGAAGAAATTTTCTTCGTCTAATATATTGTTTGTAATTAGTTCTTTAACACTATTATTACGTTTCCAAATCTCCATTTTTAGATGTTCACTGCCAATAATATTGGATATTACTATAGCATCTCCTGGCTCTCCATAAATTTGTATAGAATCCTTATCTGAATTATTTCTTAAAATCCCTATGAATTCAATTCCTCTATTTTTCTCTATTAGTTCTACATTACAATTTCCGAGAAAACAATGATCTTCAGTAATGATTTTCTGGAAATCTATCTGATTCCCAGGTGATGGGACTGAATCAACTAAATCGATATTTTCAACCAAAGATTGGTTTGTTACTATAATTGAATCTATTTCTATCTCTTCATTCGACAAATCAGAATCTGAAAAGACACTTACTGTTGCACCTTTTTCAAGTTCACCTCCCCATTCCAATCTNTGATTATTTTCTTGATAGAAAATTTCTCCATTATTATCAATTTCAAGTGCTAGACCAGGACAACTGATTTTCAAACATGAAACACTGTACCAAAGAGGACCGTCATGTTCGATATTTTCCTCAATAATTAATTTTTTTTCTTCACTTTGTCCATTGACATTAATGATACTAGAAGTGATAAAAATCACAATCATCAGCAGTGCAGCAATCCGTCTCACACCTCTGCGTACACGGCCTCCTCTTAGAATGCTTCAAGCGAAATGCTTCCTCCGCATCATCTATGGGAGAGAGGCCACTAGCCCGAAGTGTAGTCGCAAGACAGCGTTTTGGACGTTTATTCAGTCTGGGTGACAGAAATTCACCCAGTTCTTGGACTCCAGCAATTATTTTGAGTGAAAGTGATAAAGATTTACCATTTTCTATAGCTCCATTCCGATATTTTAGAGATTCTACAAATTTACCTGCAAAAATTTCTATCAAAACACGAACAAACCTTACCTTACCTTTTGATAGATTAGATACTTGGTTTGCTAGTGAAGGTTTAGTCCTTCCACCAAGTTTAGTTGAATCTAACTCAGGTGAATTTGGGTATGGAGGAGAGATATTGCCAGTTTCATGGCAATCCTTACATCATGACTTGACACTAAATGATGAAAATCTACTACCCTCTATTATCATTCTAACAGACGCTCCGCAATTGGTTAATCAGAAAGGTTTACTCTCTGAGGCTCTATACATCATCAGAACGCGTTTTCCTTCATCTTTGATATGGACTCCTGGAATTGGGGGTCCTGATAATTGCGCAATATTAACCTGGATGGGGGTTGATATTTTCGATCTGGCAAGGTCGAAGCATGCTAGCTCATTAGGTGTGATTTTGTCTGAAAATGGACCAAGAAATGTTGAGGAATCGGTAGGGGAAGATTCCTCAATGGATACTCAAATTCAATGTTGGAAAAACTCAATAGCAGCAACTAGAATAGCGATTAGGGAAGGAAATCTTCGTGAATTAGTAGAAAAACAATCAATCTCAAGCCCAAGATCCGTTGAAAGATTAAGGATTCATGATGCTAAAATGTCTTCTTTAGATGGAGGAGAATCCGGTTTAGCTAGAATCAAAGGGCAATTTCACGAATTGAGATGTCATAGTTTTTCAAGTCGGAATGATCCTTTGATTCAAGACTGGCGTAGTAGAGTTTCCGAACATCATCAACCACCTCTACATCAATCTAAAGTGGTTGTTTTATTGCCATGTTCTGCAACTAAACCTTACCGACTTTCTTCTTCGCACAAGAGATTTAGTAGATCCATAGTTTCTAACACAATCCATGAAGTAATGGTTACAGCACCACTTGGACTTGTTCCCAGAGAACTTGAAGATATTTGGCCTGCTGCAAACTATGATATACCTGTGACTGGAGATTGGGATCTAGATGAACTCAAAACAATCAAAGAAATGGTAGATAAATATATCACAAGGAATAATTTCATGAGAGTATTGAATCACAGTGGTATCGATATAGAACATGATACAATTGAAATTATAGATACTAGGAATGGGCTTTCTGCAGGCTCATCTGAAGCTCTTGATTTCCTCAAAGAGATGGTTGAAAAGTCTGTCAATGATTTTAGTTTAGATGATCCTAAAGAGAGTAAACATAGATTGGGGAAGCTTAGAGCACTTTCAAATTTCCAACATGGTACTGATGATTGGTTAGAAGGGACTGGAATTCAAGGTAGACCTCCGATATTTACTATACGTAAAGAAGGGAAGCAATTGGCATTATGGAATCCAAGATTGGGTCGTTTCTCGTTTACGAAAGCCTGCTTGCCTTTGTTAGCCGAAAGTAAAAAATTTCCTGTGGCTAATATTACTCCGGGAATTGATTGGAGAGGTGATTTATTTTCCTCAAATGTGATTAGTGTCAATGGAAGTATTAGAATCGGTGATGAGGTTTTAGTATACCAAAACGGAGAACTGATTGGGTCAGCCAGAGCAGAAGCTGCAGGTTGGGAATGGCCAAATGGTCCTAGCAGACTGGCTCGTGCTCAACATAGATTATAGCATAAATTGGTTGTTTGAGTTTGCGTAGCGATTAAAGAGGGGCAGCAAGTCGGCCGGCTACCTGAGGTCATCACATGGCACGTATGCATAGCAAAGGAAAAGGAACTAGCGGGTCATCTAAGCCCAATATCGATACAGCCCCATCATGGTCTGAATCTGATAAAGGTACAGTTGAAGAATTAATCATAAAATACGCTAATGAGGGCCATTCTTCAGCAAAAATCGGAACATTACTTAGAGACATGCACGCTGTTCCTGACGTTCGTCTTGTGATGGGAGAGAGAATTTCTCAAACTCTTTCAAGAAACGATCTTGAATCAAAATATCCTGAAGATATGATGAATCTTATGAGAAAAGCGTTGAGTCTTATTGACCATCTTTCCAATAATAAGAAAGACTTGCATAATCGTCGTCAGTTAGAACTTTGTGAGTCAAGGTTGCGCCGTTTGGCTAGATATTATGTTGGTACTGGTCGTATCCCTTCGACATGGGCCTACAAACGTGATCAATTGCGACTAATGGTTGAATGATATCATAGCGTATATGATTTGTACTACCCCCCTGTTCGAGTAATATGAGACATCTTGTTCATGAAGCACAATATTCTTCAGTCTCCGATATTTTGATATCGGCTTCAAAAGAAATTGAAAGGTTAAATGAACCTCTATTGTTATTATGTCAACCTACATTATCATCTTCCTTATCTATGGCTGTAATTGAATCTTCTCTGGTTGATAATGGAATAGCCTATCGTAGAAAATTCTCTATCGATGAGCCTCAATCTCCCTGGATTAAAATAATTGATGATGATTCTGAGATAACATCTATTGAAACAAATCCCTTCAGATTGACAATTTCTACATCTATTGTTGATGGATTAATTAGTCATAACGGAGAGTATAGGAAAGGCCCTCTAACATCTGTCGCTCAATCTCATGCATTAGCACAATTGATATCGCCGAATGGTATTAGAACTCGCAGACTAAGGCCATGGTTAATCTCGGGTAATTGGCTCAATCATGCTATGGATAATTCTTATGACCCCCTATATTCAGCTCTCCGAGATTTTCTTTTAGATGAGGGGATAATTAGAGTAGTTCCTTTACCAGAGGTTCCTGAGCCAAATGTTTCTGAATATGATTGGATCGATGAAAATATTTTGAATGCTGTTTCTTCAAGATGGGGCAGTCTTGATCTAGAGGGAAAAGCTAGGGCATTGTCAAATCTAGTCAGAGATTCATTGATTCGTTCAAAACCTTCTACATCAAGATTGGAAGAAATCGTTTGGCATTGTATTTTAGCACCTGGATGGTCCACTGATATGGTAAGTCAAATTTCCTCTGCCAGAGTTTTTTGGGAAGATAATAGCCCGAACATCGCCTCAAGTAAAGTAATTGACAAATTAATTAGAGACGGGAAAATGTGATTATTCTTCTATTCTCAGCATTACTCCACAACCCGAACATTCAATTCTAAGTGGTCTAACATTTGATTCTACAGGGTTACTAGTTTCGCAAGCAGGACATTCAATTCTTGGAGATTTATTTTTCCTTCTCTTTTCTCTGTTTGATTTAGGTGAAACTAGAGAGATTGGGAAAACTAAAAGAATGCTTGAAGCGACAATTGCAAGAACTATTTGCATAGGCATACCTAGGACATATATTACCAGAGACAAACCTCCTAAAGATGAGACAGAAATTAGTGCAGGTGCACTACTTCTATTCCTAGTTAAGAACAATCCCATTCCAATAGCAATGCATAAAGCGAAGACACACAGCATTGCAGAAATTAGAGGGCTGAATGCCATATTCCCGGATGGGAGGAACTCAATCCTAAAATTCTCATCAACACTAATGTCATTTTGATTAATATTGATTGCTTCTAAGAAAATCCATCTTCGATGCTCAAAGTCAATATTTTCCGCAGAAACAGGACCTAGTCCTGCCAACATTGATGTTTTAATTTCTAAATTTATGTCAACATCATCCCAGTAATTGTTAGATGGGTTACGAATAAAATTCTCAATTAATAACTGCCTTTCATTGTCTATTACAGAGTAAGAGGTTTCAATCTTAATTGTTATTTTTTCAGCTGCAAATGATCTAGTTCCTCCCATATCAATTTGATATTCTGTTGGGCCTAAATCTACCGGATTAATACCAAGAATAGATTCGATATCTAAGGATAATCCGTTTTGCATAAATGAACGCATATCTGATGAGGAGCCAGTGATATGGGATGTCAATGCTAGCAGTTCATCATCATCTACTTTCCCATTATTTCTATGTGAACTAGCAACTGAATCTGAATATGAATTTAAATTTTTCCACCAGCTATTTGAATCTAAGCTGGAGTTTCCGATATTATCCATCCCCCATCTCATCCATTGTGACATAGCACTATCAAACGAAATTTCAATTTTCTTTTCAATTAAATCTCCTTCAAATTTCATATCAACTTCTACACTTATTTCCGAACCACTATCTCTTAGTGGTTCAGAAGAGGGGTAATAACTACCTCCGCCACCATTGTTGTCATCAACATCAATTTCATGATTTTTTGAGGCAGTAATTTCTAAACCTGATTGAGGTGACAGTGTAAAATCAGTTGAATAAGTGCCACTTTCTGTACCCTCAGGCATCTCCCAAACAAATGTTACTTCAACTCCTGATTCGGTGGGCGTTGCTATAGGGCTAAGTGTTAGCGGACTTCCCTGAAGATTGAAAGTTCCACTTGATAGAGACCACATTTCTCCGCCAAATCCTGAATTTAATATTATAGGGAAATATACAAGACCTGAGGTGACACTGGCCTCTTTTATCCTAATATTGACCAATGGCATCTTGCCGTTTATCTTACCAACAGAGTCTTCAGAACCCCATTTAAATGTCAATCCTGCCTCCTGTGTAGGATTTGAAAAAAGTAAACTGTTTACATACAGAGAAACTTCTAATTTATCTCCATCATTTACAGAACCAGAAGAAACTTGTACAGAAATTTCTAAATTACCTTCAGCATTTAGAAACGGTTCAACNCCATTAAGTCCTGAGTTGCCCGAATAAAATGAGCCCCCTATCCTAATGTCTAGTGTGGCATTTATTGTAACGCCGGCAGCACCTTCAACCAAGTATGGAATTGTGAAAACCCAAGTATCAGCGGGGTAATCACCTTCTGTACCCCAAATAGTTTCCCAAGATCCAACTTCAACTTCACCTTGCTGCCAAGCAGTTACAGTTGCTTCCTGTTCATCAGAAAGCTCATTTTCGAATGGAGATAGTTTGCCGTCAGATGATTCATCTAACAAAAACAGGTCAAATCCTGTATCGCTACAACATGACGTATTCTCACTATCAGAACTTTGGGCATAGGTCGGAGTTGACAAAAAAGAGATCAATAATAATCCCACAATGGTAAAGGCCCTGGAGGTCAAACGCCCGTCCATAAACCGGCTTGGTAGACTTATTAGACTTCAATGCGACGCTTAATAGATACAAATTATGTCAGTTTGGTATAATTACTGAACTAATCATGTAACCATAGAAGTTTGATTATTTCTTTATTAGATTCAATTTTAGCGTATCCTACTCTCTCCAATTGTACTATGTTATTTTCAATAATTTGGAAATCTTCCATCATTCCTTCTTGAATAATTATCTTGTTATCTTTCGGAATGGTCAGAATTGCATTTTTACCAATTGATTTAGGTATCCAATGAACTATTGGTCTCTTATCTGTTCTATTTATAGATTGGATTAATCCAATTGATTCTCTAACCTCGATATCTACAAAATCTTTCAAACGAATTTCTTCATACTCCAAGTCTTCGGTTTCGATATAAACATCTAATTCATCTAGATTCCACACTCTCTCTCCCTGAATTTCATTCATTGGATGCTTGCTCAAGAATAGCTTCTTCTGAATTTTGACACCATTATCTTTCAATTTTAAGAGTTTAGGATTTCTCACGAAAACTCTTCTCTCACAATTCGAATCAATTTTAGATGAATTAAAAGATTCTATTGTCTTTAGTGATACTGAAATATCTTTCTGTGTTAGTCCTAAATCTATCCAAAAATCTTTCATTGCTTCAGAATCAAAACCCCTTCTCCGAAGAGCTCTGAGAGTAGGCAAACGAGGGTCATCCCAACCGGAATAATTCTTATTTTCTATTTCTTTTCTCATACCAGAAGTCGAGAATCTTCCAAATTCATGTATTTTTACTCTACCCCAATACAATGTTTCTGGATAATCCCAGCCAAAATGGTTGTACAACAGGGTCTGTTTTCTAGTCGAATCCATGAGGTCTTTTCCTCGAATAATATGAGTTACTCCTTGCTCATAATCTTCTATAGCACTTTGGAAATCTAATAATGGCCACACTTTGTATTTCTCCCCTACCATTGGATGAGAGGTATGTTGTATTCTCAATGCGGGCCAATCTCTCAGTGCAGGATTTGGAAGATTCATTTCCGTTTTCACTCTTACAACCGCCATTCCTTCCTCAAGTACCCCCTCTTCCATTTTTTCCCATTCAGATAGGTTCTCTTTTGTTTCTTTATTTCTACAGGGGCATTCCTCTGAATTATCTCTTAATTCCTTGAAGACTTCTGCAGGACAAGTGCAGACATACCCAAAGTTATCTTTTAACATCCTTACAGCATAATCCATGTACACCTCCATTCTTTCTGAAGCCCTGACAATCACATCAGGTTTTTTGCCTGTTAACCATTCGTAATCCTCCTCGATCCAATGGTATGCATCTTTTAGAGGAGGTTTGACTTTAGAATCAGTATCATCAAATCTTAGAACAACTTCCCCATCATAAATTTTAGCATACTCTGAATTTATCGTTACTCCTCTTGCGTGACCCAGTGTCAATGGACCGTTAGGATTTGGAGCAAATCTTAGTACAACGTTGCCATGGATTGCATTTGGCAAATCTTTCAAACCTGTCCGTTTTACCTGTTTTTGCCTATTTAATGCCTCAGGGTTGGTATTTTCTAATAACTCACGGACAGCACTTAATCCCTCATTTTGAGCCATATTGTTTGCTTCTTTAACCTCAAAATCAACTAATACCTTTAATTCTCTAGCTTTACTCCTCAAGTCCTTCCTTTCGCCTAGAATTCTTCCTAATACTGAACCTGCTTGTCCAGCGCCATTATACTCAACCGCATTTTGCAGTGCATACTTTCTGACAATATTTTTGATTTTAGAATCCCATTCTTCCGCATCGGTCATATTATCGCCCCCACCACTAGACTTCTACATTTCACTATTTACCAATCATTGAGTGATGATTGTTTACTATTCCCATTACTTTCATCGCGATTTGGCATAGGTTTTTTATTGACTTCAAACCAAATTCTTTCCACTGTTTTCCATGACCATCTCAAATATCTATTTGGATATTCTCCGCTAACCAGTTCTTTGATAGCAATTTTTGTTTTAGGATCAGATGGATATCCACTTCCTATTTCTAAATTAAGAGATTTACCTATTTGAGAAATTTCGCTATCTCTTTGAACTTTAGCAAGAATACTTGCTGCCCCGACTATAATGTTGTCAGAATCCATTTTGTGTTTTGATTTCACTATCCACTTCTCCCATTTTTTCCCTAGATTTTTGTGAACATTGTTTCCAAATCTTTGCTCATCTATATCGCATGCATCCAATAATATTTCACCAAGATTTTTCTTAATATCGGTGGCTAGTATTGCTTCCTTAAACAATTCAACTTCTAATTTATTTAAATTAGTCCTGATCCTCTCTTGATCAATTCTAGATGCACTACATGAAATCAATCCTATTTTCCATCTTCTTTTCTCGGCTTCAGAATATATTTCATTTGCCAGTTCCATTCTTTTCTTTTTGCTCATTGATTTTGAATCCTTTGCACCAATATCTGATAAGACTTCAATATCTTCCTCAGGTACCCCCAAAGCACAGACAACTAGTGGGCCAATTGCTGGACCTCTTCCAGCTTCATCAACTCCAATTCTGTACATCTTTCCTCATTTGTTTTTTCCCTTGTTCAATTTTGAAAATCTAGATTCAAAATCATCATTNATTAATTCTGAATTTTTNGGATGTATTCCTTTCTCTTCACTAATGTTGTCTGCCAATTCTACAATATCGTCTAACGCATCTTCTGTCATAGCTTTATCAAGTGACTTGCTTGCNACTTTAATATCAAATTTTGATGGTACNANAGTGGGATTANCTTCCTTTTTNCCAGATTTACTCTTAAAATCTGATTCAAAATCTTCAACATCTATTATTTCACTTTCAACGAAAATTTTTGGTTTNGATTTTTTAATAAATTTAGACATCCACTCTCCNGCTGTNTCTNTATCTTCCTCTTGAGGTAGCCCAAACCTTTTCCTGTCTTGTTCTAGTCTGTACTGTATTGCTTTTACAACTCCAATACTTCCGAATAAAATAACAATCATACTAATNATTACTGTTTGCCATACTCTGAAAAATTCGATAATTACTGATTNTTCATCNTCNGCTGAGTCACTNGATGAATCTTCAAATAAGTCNTTNTCCTCAGTCACACTATTTTCAATAATGATTCTTGGGTCTCCGATAGATCTGGANTCAATAGTTAGAGTTGGACCTTCAACAAAGAACATACTTTCAGAAATTTGGTCATANGAAATATTCATCCATGCAGTAAANCTGATNTTTTCCTTTATNGCAACGTCNAGAACTTCAAAAGATCGTGGATTAATTGAAAGTTGTTCTTCTGCTTCAGCAGGTACTTCCAACTCNAAATTTGTAAATATATTACAATCCAAATTTACCACTAGTCCNTCATTGACATTGCCTTGATTTTCTAAAGTCAAATATGCAGATATGTTTACGGTTCTATCTTCATAGTTATAGTTATGAGAATATGATTCTTCAATTAATTCCCAACTAAAGTAATCGTCCACAATCACATTGAAACTTACAGACTTAGGNCTCCATCCATCGACCCATAGNTCTACAGTGACTTCNGCTTGTTCTCCAGANATAATATTGTCATCAATAGTTACATTAAGGAAAATTTGGTTCTTAATTTGACCAGNNTCTANAGTAATGTTNTTNTCACTAATNTCTAATTTTATCCAGTCNTCAGATTCTTTAATTATCAGTTCAAAATTATAGGGTATATCGCCNGTATTTTCTATNATNAGTTCTGTNCTACAAGTCTCCCCTGGCTTAGTCTTAAACTGACAATCAATGTTACTTAACTCTAGATTACCACCCGACCTTGGAACTATATTTACTCTCTGAATNGCACTAACTGATTCATCAGGTATAGCAGTACTCCAAACTTTGATTTCAAAAAATATAGTACCAGAAATNAGGAATGGAGATTGAATCTGAAATTTAATTTTACCTGTTTCATTGGGCAACATTGCATTTAGTTCCATTTTATTCTGTATGAAAACATTCCACTCNTCTAACGCAAATGCCTGTGAGAATTCNCCTAATNCACTTCCATTTTCATCAACTGGTCTAATACTAACTCCTATGTCTCTTTGTGTATTTCCTATATTTCTTGTAGTCATTTCTATCGTAGCTACATCATATGGNGAAATNGAATAAGTACCTCCTCCTTCAANAATTTCTACTCCATGAAAATACCCATATTTCATAGAAAANTTATACCAATCATTAGTTCCTGTTAAATTAGAATTCAATTCCATTGTAAATTGATGTAAGGAGTTAGCCAATGGCAATCCATTTTCTGTAATTGGGGCAGTAATTGAGAACTCTGTCCATTCTATGTCNCCAGATTGAATTTCAAAATTAAAACCCAAAGTAGTATCTGTAGAGTATTCCCAACTAATATTCCAATTCTCCGGNCCATTTATCTTGATATTCACGATATCATCAACTTCGGCTTGATTAGTGAAATTTACATTTAGATTGATCAATGTNCCTGGGTCGATAGCAAATATNGATCCTGANTCAGGNCCAAATTCTACTCCTGTTAAATTTGAAGANTCNTGACCCTGTTGTTCATCTTTTTCGCTGGTATCCATCTTAACACTCAATACTTGGTTATCCGCAATACTTGTTATTTGAAGTAAAATCAAACAAGCAATGAATACTGCCGCGAAACCTCTNTGCATACACTGTCCTANGTGTTCTACTCTTTGATTATCACGCTAAGNTGTTCAGAAAAGGGGAAGTATTCAAGTCCNTATTCGCCTCTGCAATANTATGGCNCCCATATGGCCATTCAGAAAGAAATCTTCTGGGAGCAGTAANTTTCCAAAAAATAAGGAAAATTTAGTAGTTGAATATGAAAGAGAAGTTAGAAGTGAGAAAAAGGAAGAAAATGACCGTTCACATCTGACGAATAAAACCTTTATTGACGCTATGGCTTTACTCTCAGAGGACAAAAAATGAATGTTTACTAGAGAACTGGATCAGGTATANCCCTGCCTAGTGCATCAACATCAAATTCACCAGCTTGGATTGGNACTTTTAGTCCAAATTGNAATGAAACCTTGGGGTCGATTTCTCCTATCTGACCNACTTCGTTACCTCCAATGATNATCTTAGCGCCTCNACCTTTNATCCAGGGNCCTTCGTCTTGCTCTGTTTCTACCCACTGAATTTCTTCGAGACTCGTACCNAAGTCTCGAAGTAATGCACTTGCAATCCCTTTTGCTGCAGAAAATCCACCTCCAACTTCNGCACATGCCCATGAAAGACGAGTTTTATTTTCTGAATTTCTTACAACTACTCCTAACTCATGAACTCTTTGTGGTAGNTCATGATGTCTATTNGCTGCTAGAAGGTTCAGTAATGATGGTAAAATATATTGTCTCAACATTGTATGNTCTTTAGTAATAGGATTAGAGATNATTGTACTNTTNGAATCTTCATTCCATCTTACNTTACCAAATTGATCACGTTTGTTTGACAATGTTAGACTTTGAGTTTCTTGAAGTCCTAATGAACATAAACTAGCACTGATTCTTCTATGAAGGTTAGATGATTTTAGCGGTATGGCATCAAGATGAACGGTGGATAACTTTTCAGGTAGATTCTCATAACCGAATCCTATTGCTATATCCTCTACGATATCAACTGGGTGCATAATATCGCTTCTCCATCTTGGCATTGAGATAACATGCTCTTTTTCCCCCACTATACAGTCAGCCCACCTTTCTAACTTATCAGGGCCATCAGTAACAGTTCTAGTTTCAACTAACTCACCACCCATTTTCCTAATTGAATTGGAAATTTCATCTTTACTTAATTCGATTCCAAGTATATTTTTTATCAGTCTATCTGGAACTTTATGATTTTTCGAATCTCCTCTCGGTGTTATCATTGAATCATCATTCCAATTCTTGATTTGAATTGACTCTATGATTCCTCCTCTTTCAGACATTGATAAGCAAATCAGAAGTAAGCAAGCTTCACATGCTCTTTCATCCCAACCTGTAACATCAATAAAGAAGTCTTTAGTTTGTTCAGTTACAGTGGTATGATCGCCATTAATTATCGGAGGGAATGAGAGAACTCTTTGTTTTGAATCTATTATTACAGGATATTTATCTAAATCTTCCATTAAATGTGCATAATCTTTTCCTTTAGGATGTTTTTCCAGTATTTCATCAATACTCATTTCTCTTTTTTCCGCTAATGGGACGAATTTATAATTTCCATCAACAGTAATTACTTTGAATGGAGGTTTAAGTTTAGATAAATCATGTACACCAATAGATGCAAACTTTCTTTTCCTACCAAGAGTCAAATGTAATTTTTCTTGATGATCCATTAGTGACTGAATGAAATCATCTTTTTCAGCCGAATTTGTACCATTATCTACTCCTCTAACTACTGCNCCAAGGATTACTGGACGGANTTGTTCTAATGACTTATCNANCTCCATTCTGATATCTCCTTGCTTAATATCGAGTCCTGGAGAATCAATGGCCGAATTAAGAAAAGATCTAGCAGCTCTTGAAATTGTTTCATGACTCAATAGGTCAGTTCTATCAGGGAAAATCTCAATTTCAATCCCTTCTTCATCATTTTCTTCAACCACGCAACCAATTGATGGCATTCTTTTTTCCCAATCTTTTGAATCATATTTCATTCCATNNATGGAATGAAGATATTCCAAAATATTATGATTAAATTTCAATGTTGGCATGATTTCACCTAGTTTCCGAGCCACATTGGAAGTGGGCGGTCGTATCCAATTAATCGTAAACCAGAAATTGCTGCTGTATCATAATCAATCGCTCTCAAATTTCTACGAGAAATATTTTCTAAATCTTNTACTCCAAGATCTGACATCCAACCATTCAATGTTGCTTTTAACCATGAGATATTTTCTTCTATTTTNTCATCATTATTAGGAGTGACGATTAATGAACAACCCGCTCCTNTCGCTATNATGAAATCTTCTGCAGTAGGACTTTCATCTAACTTGATTAGTATTTGTATTCCGTGTTCTTGAATNTTCATNGCTCTTGATGCTAAACCAATTCTAGGCAATGCGGCAGCTGCTCTACTGCCGCCTGGNGTTGCAGCGTTGATTACTGCACCATCNAATCCTAAATCAATGACCATNCTAAGTAAATTTTCTACTTTATCAACNCTGTCTCTCAACATAANCAGACAACTTTCTTTCATTCTACTNCTTAAAGAAACCAATATTGANTCTACTTCGGCATCATTCATTTTTGGTAAAGACTCTAGATTGAGAACAATACCTGAACATTTCGGTAAATGTTCGTAAACATCGACCAGATTTCCCTTATCCACTAGCATTAAATCNATTTCTCTAGGATTTTCTTTGACTAAAAATGGCTGCTGTTTAGTCATTTCTCCTTCATTNTTAGTATCCATATCTCTTTCNATCAACCAAGGGATTGGGAAGGTAATGCCATTATCATCTTCATTATTTCTTGATTTTAGTGTAGTCTCGAAATTGATTTTTTCATGAATTGANGGATTATTTTTNCCGGANGGTACGAGTAATATCTTTTCCAAACCTTCCATAATACTACTTTCTGGTAGTTCAAAGGAAGTATTATTGTTAACTGTAGGGNTTACGACTAATGCATCTTTGTTTATTGAAAGTCCCAAAGGCTCTAAATGTTCTGAAATTTCGATTATTTCTTCAGAATTAATTTCCCTAATTTCGGCCCCCTGTCCCGCTGGGGGGCAACTTCCTGAGACAATTAATTTCCCACCAGTCATACCAATTCCAGGTTCTCTACCTACTGATCCGAGAACAATTATTGTCCCTCCTGACATCCCCGCACCTGCTTTTTCTCCTGCATGTCCACGTACCAGAATAGTCCCATTCTCCATTGATTCTCCTACAAAATTAGATGCAGAACCCTGTACATTAATCATTCCGCCTTTCATGTGAGAGCCCAATCTATCTCCTGCATCCTTCTCGATAGTTAATCTTCCATCTTGTTGAAATGCTCCTGCCATCGAAGAACAATTTCCTTGAATGGTTAGATTCCCTCCTCTATTCATTGAACCACAGAGTTCTCCTAGATTTCCCAATAGCAAAACTCTAGATTTTTTTGGAAGATGGGTAATTACTCCAATCTCTCCATTCTTAGGTTTCTCATCACCATTTCTCCCCCATCCAATTCTAACTAATAAGTCGCGTTCTAATGCTTCAGAGAGCATTTTCTCTAGGTCACGGTTTAGTTTTATGCTCTTAGCCGTGACCTCTCGCATACTCTATCATGACTCTGATGGTGTATTTAGTATTGATTCTGACGGTTTGAAGTTGGAAAAAAAATTATTTTTCAGGCTAGATAACAAGAGGAAAAGGGTATGTTGATAGAGTTTCTACCCGGGCATCACGATGTTAAACGGCGGTTAGTGATATTATGAGTAAGGTAAAAGTCGCAATAAATGGTTTTGGTACGATTGGAAAAAGAGTAGCTGATGCTATAGATGCACAAGATGACATGGAAGTGATTGGAGTCACNAAAACGGGGCCATCATTTGGATGTGGACTTGCAAAAAAGAGAGGTTTTCCGTTGTACTGTACATTTGATGATAAAGAGAAAATCTCGTCCTTCTCAGACCAAGGATATAATTGTCTAGGAGGTTTGTCTGATTTGCTATCGATTGCGGATGTAGTCATAGACTGTGCTCCTGGGAAAATGGGTGCAGACAACTTAGCTAAGTATCAGGCAGCAGATATTAAATTTATTTTTCAAGGTGGAGAAAAACATTCTCTAACAGGGCTTTCATATACTTCATGTGCCAACCATTCAGAGAATCTTAATGCTCAAGGTACTCGAGTTGTTTCATGTAATACTACAGGACTTTCAAGGACTTTGGTTCCTTTGTACGAACACTGTGGTTCACTCAAAGTTGAGTGTACAATGATCAGAAGGGCCGCAGATCCAGGAGATTCTAACAAGGGGCCTATTAATGCCATTAAGCCTGTACTCAAAGTCCCAAGCCACCATGGTCCTGATGTAATGACTGTTAAACCTGAGATACAAATTAACTCTCTAGCAGTTGCAGTACCAACGACCTTGATGCATGTACACTCAATCATTGCAGATCTACCAGATGGACACGGGCTGACCACTGATTCGATTATTGATATGTGGAGGAAATCACCTAGAGTAATTGTAATGAGTGGTAAAGAAGATCGAATCCCTACGACGGCAGAAGTTATGGAAATGGCTAGAGATATTGGTAGGAAATGGGGAGATTTACATGAAATATTCGTTTGGGAGGACGGAGTGAAATTGTTAGAAAATCGTCTATACTATTTCCAAGCTATTCACCAAGAAAGCGATGTTATACCCGAAAATGTGGATTGTGTCAGGGCACTAATGGGCACGGAAACAGACTGGAAGGCAAGTGTTGAAAAAACAGATTTAGCTATTTCCGAATATTATGGTATCTAGAATCTTTTATTGTTTTTCGATTCATAGGATGTTAACGGTCAAAAGGGCTTGATGTTTCGCACGCTTGTTATGACTGCAGTTAAATCGATTTTTCCGGTTCTTTTGATTCTTATTCTTTCATCATGGACCGGTGCAGTTTCTGCTCTAAGTGATAATTCGNATTACACAGATAATTTAATTCNCANCGATGATGAAAAAGTTAGCAANTGGAGTAAATTGTCATCCGCCGTGAAGTCAGATTACTCGATGAATGATTTTTCAGGAATCATCCATTCTCCATTTGGAAATTTTGATCCATTGCTTGAACCGATGCCCCTTGGTCCAGAAAATCTGTATGATTCATCCTCACTTTCCAGAACGGGGCTGGTAATCATTCAATCTAACAATGTCGATATGATTCCTCTGATAGACTTAATTGAGTCATTTAATTATCCTATAATTGACACTCTCCCTGACTCAGCTTTGATAGTTAGACTGCCGATTGATGAAGTGTTTGAATCTAAAGATAATTTAGAAAAATTTTCTGAAGTGAGATGGATTGAGGCATTACCAATTGCTTGGCGAGTATCGCCCAACTTAGTTGATTTTTCTGGTAGAGGAGGATTATCAATTGATTTAGATTTGACAATAGCTCCGGATTTGGATTTTTCTCAATTATCGGAGTTAGAGGTTGATATGAATAGAATTTCAAATAGCNCTAGTTCAAGAAATGTATGTGACATTAGGTTATGCCAAATTAAGGATATTGATGCCTCTTGGTTACCTGTTCTAGCTATGGATGGGAGGATTCTAAGTATTCACGAATCATCATCCATTTCCGTTCATAATAGTAATGCTAGTCAACTAATTGGTGTCAATTATGTTTCTTCCTTATCTCCGTTAAATCTTAACGGTAGTGGGGAAATTATTGCAATTTCTGATACTGGGATAGATGGAGATCATGGAGACTTCGATGGCAGGGTCAGAGCCATCTACAATTTATTCGGACCAGATAATTCTCATCAAGATAGAAACAGTGGACATGGAACTCATGTCACATCTACAATTCTTGGTGATGGTTCAGGAGACTCTAATTCTACAGGAATAGTNCCTGCTGCAACTTTTCATTTCTATCAATTAGAAGCAGACAGTTCCGGAATACTAGCTCGTTGGGGCTCTCTGTACGAAATGTTTGCTCATTCTTATCAACAGAGTGCGAGAATTCAGACAAATAGTTGGGGGAATATCAATCTTGTAGGCGAGTATAGTTCAGATTCTAGNTCTGCGGACTCTTATTTAGTAGANGAACCAAGTTTTCTGGCATTGTTTTCNGCNGGTGATTTAGGNGNTAATGGATATCAGAGTATTACNCCTCCTGGTACTGCTAAAAATGTTCTAACCATCGGTACATCCACAACGGGCTCATTCGGTAGTTTACCTTCAGGAGAAGTGTTTTCCACATCCTCGAAAGGCACTACTCTAGATGGTAGGATAAAGCCTGATTTAGTTGCTCCTGGTGTGATGATATGTTCTGCCCAAGCAGAAGAAGCACAATTTGTAGATGGTGAGAGTTGCTCATCATCTACTCACTCAGGAACTGAAGTCCCTCTATATATGACTCTCAATGGTTCTTCCATGTCGACCGCAGTCGCTGCTGGAGCTTCAACCATGGCTAGACAGTTCCTTCGTGTGAATGAAGGCATGGTGGAGCCTCGCTCAGACCTGATTCGTTCAGTTCTAATCAATGGAGCAGATGATCTAGGTACTGCTGATATTCCTAATCCATTTGAGGGATGGGGTCAAATTAATATCTCAAATAGTCTATATCCTGAATATAATGGAATTCAGCTAGACCAATTATACGACGATTCTAGGGAATTGAAACCGGGGCACTCTTTCGTNTANACTATTCAGTCTGAAACAAATTCTAGATTTGATGTAACACTTGTTTGGAACGATCCTGAAGGTTCAGCCGTTGCAAATCAATCTTCTCCAAAACTATTGAATGATTTAGATTTAATAGTTACATCGCCGAGTGGATTNGTTTACTATGGNAACAATTTTGCNAGTGGGAATAGTGTTACAGGTGGAGCTAAAGATTCACTCAACAATGTTGAAAGATTTAGGTTGGAAAACCCTGAAATAGGAACTTGGTCAATTGAAGTTGGACATGCGGGTGGAAACTTACAAGATTTTTCCATAGTAATGACTGGTGAAATTAATGAGATAATTTTACCAGATCTTACAGTATTTACTAACTCTTTGTCAACCTCCGTAGAGAGTCCTCTTCAGGGAGATACATTCTTGATTGAGGCTCAATGGAAAAATCAAGCTGCTGGCCCATCAGGAAGTTATTCAGTTTTAATCGAAGATATGACTGAAAATTCTGTAATATTCGAACAATCAAGAACATCTCTACCAGGAGGNGCAACNGCTTCTCTTTCATANCCTCACATATTTTCAACTACNGGATTGCATACGTTATTGTTGACACTNGATTCCAATTCTGAGGTTGTAGAGTTGAATGATGAAANATCAGGATTAGATAANAATCAGGTGCAGATTGATGTTTACGTATCTCAGGTNGGGGTTNGATTGACNCCCNTNTTATCNGATGGNAGTTATCCNTCTACACCTTCNGAATTAGATCAATCAAGAGTCCGATATCTAGANCCCAGTGTTTCTAGTTCAGTCACTTTCGATTTGGAGTTGAAGAANGANGGNACTTCAGAAATTACNGTAGATATTTCNGCATCCCCTGTTCAATTATCNGATAATAGTGGAATTCTNGTGTCTCCAANTGATGAATGGTGGAAATTATTCAATGAATCNGGTCCATGGGTTCTTTCTCCTTCAGGGCAGCAAGGCGATAAAGTGATTATTTCACTAGAATTTTCTGATGTTGATGCAGATGTNGATAACGATATTTACGCACTACCTGGAGAATTTGTTTCACAAGTAACNCTTTGGGATAANAATGCGCCGACAGTCTACCATTCAATGCAGCTAAAAACNGTGGTCGAAAGAGTTGAAGGTTTAGTNACAGTAGTTGCAGGGGCGGANGACTTAGGTGCAATTCCAGGGCAATTNGCTCAGTTTTCACTTTCTATATTGAACACAGGTAATGGTCCAACACAGTACACGATATCATGTGAGACCGATAATCATTGGATAATTAGAGTGGGCGATAGTGGCACATCAGTTCTAAACCTAGAACCNCTTTCTAGATTGCAGTTCCTNCCAGTTCCTATCAAAGTNNGAATNCCTAATGAAGAATTAGGCTCNCCAGCTTCGGGGACAATAGAAGGTGTAAGTTGTACGACTCAATCNGTGAATGATCCAAGTTTATTCTCTGTAGATACTGCTTCAGTTGAAGTATTCGAAAATAGAGACTTTACAACTGAAATATTTTCTGAAGAAGGTATTTCTTTAGGNCCCCTCGGTCTTTCTACAGATCGTGCAGTGTTAAANGGTGACTTAGTATCNACCNATCTAGTAATTACNAACCAAGGCAATGTCCCTTCGGAATATACTGTCAAAGTACAAAATAGTTGGCAAACTCAAATTATCGTTGGTGCAGATGAATTCGTTAACCAAGATGTTACGGTTGACGTNCTTGCAGGTCAAAGNATTAGCATAATTATCAATACAATCGTCCCTCTATCNTCAAATATGGGCGATTCGAANATTATCACTATTAGAACTACTATAACTGACGGNATTACNCTAATNAATGGTACCAAGTTAGTTTTAGAAGAATTTGCTTCAATTGANATTGANAATCCNTCTGANATATTAGTGNCCTTGGGNAAATCTTCGGTTACTCCATTTAAGTTACATAATGTAGGAAATGTTCCACTTCAAATTTCTTTAACTATGGGGACACTTCCTAACGGTTGGTCTGGCGGTTTCCTTTCTGGAAATGTATTCGATATGGAAATGAATAGAGAAGCCTATGTCTCTGTTGGCTTAGAGTTGCCAGGGGCCTTACCAGTTGGAACACTCGATCAAACAGTTTCTGTAATTATTGAATCAGAAACGCCTAGCGGAGTGGTATCATTTGATACGGTTGATTTTTCTGTGAATGTTCTTCCATCAGTTTGGTTATCTCTTTCATCTGATGTGACGCTAATAGAAGATATTTCTAAGGGAGAGAATGGTATATTCCAAATCAATCTTACAAATCAAGGCAATATAGTTACAGATGCAGAGTTTTCAGCCAGTTCAATAGAAGGATTTGTGATTCAATTCCCAGATTGTACTTCTGAAAATAACTGTGAATTGTCGCCTGGAGAATCGAGTACTTATAGTGTCTCTGTAAGTCCTAATTCAAAGGCGAGTTTTGGCCTTTCCAGTTTCGAGCTTTCTGTAGTTCCAACGAATTTTAATCCTGATGACTCCGAGGTCACAAACGCTACAATCACTCTAGAAATGAGTAGGGAGAGAACAACTAACTCTGGAGGGTTTGCAGGAGTATTGGAATCTTTGGGATTACCTTCTTGGACACTTCCACTATTATTTGTTATTTCTTTGGCTGGAGTTATATTTTTGGGATTGAAATTGAGGAAAAACTCTCAGAGTNTGATGTCTCCAGAAGAGGAATTAATACCAGAAGGNTCTGCTCTTTTATCAGGAAGTTCTCATGAACGACGCGCAGCCGCATTAGATACGTCTTTAGGCTCTGGTGATACACTTACCGGAGGTGTCAGTGAAGATGAGATTCAGGCGGCTCTTGATGCCTCAGGTCCTGCGAAAATATTGCCCACTCGTGATGGTGTGGCGCCAATACCTTTGGGAGGTTTACCAGAGGGGTGGTCAATGGAACAGTGGGAATCTTACGGTCATTTATGGTGGGAACAAAACCAACCTTAGTGAGGGTTTGACTTATCACTGAGTATTGGCTCCGTAATCATATGCAAGGCTCAATAGTGCTATTTGGTCCGCCAGGTGCTGGTAAAGGCACTCAAGCTTCCAGGATTGTTCAATTAACTTCCAAACCTCAAGTATCTACTGGAGATATGTTAAGGTCGGCACTTTCTGAAGGTACTAAACTAGGATTGGAAGCAAAATCTTTTATGGAAGCTGGAGAATTAGTTCCTGATGACGTTATAATTGGTTTAATTTCTGAAAGATTAAAGATGGAAGATGCTAGAAATGGAGTACTTTTTGACGGCTTTCCCCGTACAATTGCTCAGGCTGAAGAACTTGCAAAAATAGCTGAAGTTAGCGCAGTAGTTTCAATAGAAGTACCAGACGATTCAATCGTAGAAAGGATAGTTGGAAGGAGAATGGACCCAGAAACGGGAGAAATTTACCATATTCAATTCAATCCTGCACCAGAATCAATCAAAGATAGACTAATTCAGAGAAAAGATGATAATGAATTAACAGTAAGGAATAGATTAAAATCTTATCACAAACAAACATCACCTTTGGCGATTTGGTATGAAAACCAAGGGCTTTTGATAAAAATTAATGGTGAACAGGATATTAAGAAAGTTGGTGATGAAATAATATCTAAGTTATCTTCAATATGAGGTAATTATGTCTGGCAGGAGAAGGTATAAAGAATCCATTAGGAGAAAGAAAAGGTCTTCTAAAGCCATGTCAAAACTTTCCAACATCATATCTTCGCCTCATGATTTTTCTCTGAAAATGAGAAATATCGCTGTAAGAGATATGATGTTNTTATCTAAAAGGCATGGNACTAAATATAATTCCTTGACTAAAATANCAATTTGTAAAATTTGTAAGTCAGTAATGAATTTNGGNGTAGATTCTAGAGTAAGGATCAGGGATAAATCAATTGTAATTACTTGTGAACGCTGTAATAATAAGACCCGTAGGCCAATAAAAAGGTGATAAAATGGAAATCCCAAATTCAATCAAAAAAAGAGCTTTAGATAATTCACTTGAAATAACTATTAGAGTAGGCAAACAAGGAATAAATGAGTCAATAATTATCGAGCTAAAACAACAATTACTTAAACGGAAATTGGTTAAAATGAAAATCAATCAAGGTATTGCATCAAACAGTGATGAAAGGAAATTATTATTTGAAACAGTTTCAAGTCAGTCTGAATCTTTTTTAGTTCTACAAAGAGGAAATACTGCAGTATTTTGGTCCGGAGAATGATGTCATGGAAATGAATTATTACTAATATTCATATCGAGAGATATTTAGAGGTAATCTATCACGGGCGTTTATGGAAGGACTTCCGGACCATCATTTCAATAGCAGAGTCTACAGGATTTTTTTATCCCTGTTATTCGTATTTTCATTTTTCCCTCTTTCGGTTTCCGCAGCAGGAAGTTCATCCGGAGGGTCTTGGAAGGCTGCAGAAATGCCTAGTTGGGCAGTTACAGTAGCTATCATCATCTTAGTGGCAGTTTATGCATTAATTGTATTTGAATGGGTNCATAGAGCACTTGCTGCAGCTTTAGGAGGTATAGCGGCAGTCGCTGCCCTTCATGTCGCTACTTATTATTCTCCTGAACAAAAAACATTGCTAGATGGTGAACAATTACTCGGTCCAGATTTAATGACTATCATGACATGGATTGATTGGGAAACAATCGGTCTCCTGGTTGGGATGATGATNATGGTCGATATTCTCTCGAAAACGGGTCTGTTTGAGTGGGCTGCAGTGCAAGCCTACGCTCGTAGCGGAGGTTCAATATGGAGATTGACGTTTATCTTGTGCATAATTACAGGTGTATTCTCAGCACTGCTTGATAATGTAACTACAATTTTATTGATAGTACCTGTTACCATACAAATTTGTAAGGTGCTTGATTTAGAACCTGTACCTCTAATAATCGCTGAGGTGATGTTCTCTAATATTGGTGGTGCTGCAACTCAAATTGGTGATCCACCAAATATCATTATTGGTGCACAATTATCCAGTCAAAGTCTGAGTGGGACTGTTTTAGAAGCAGAAAGTATTGGTTTTATTGACTTCATTGTACATGTTGCTCCAGCAGTTTTGATTGCAATGATGCCTGCATTCTGGTTATTGAGGATTATAGAAAAACCAGGCCTTTCAGGCTATAGGAGAAGAAATGTTGATTTGCTAAAAATTCAGTATGGAATCAAGGATGCATTACTTCTGAAGAAATCTGGAGCCATATTGGTAGTTGTAATTTTACTTTTCTTTGCACATTCTCAAATTACCCATCCATTATCGTCTGTCGCAGTAATCGCCTTAGTTGGGGCAGTGGTAATGCTTCTAGTTACATCACCACACCATGTGGAAGAACAATTTGAATCTGTAGAATGGACGACAATAATTTTCTTTGCTGGTTTGTTTATTATGATTCATGGACTAGAATTTATGGGGCTCATTGAGATGATTGCGGATTTAATATCGGACACGGTTTCTAAAGCCTCTCCTGATAATAGGTTGATGGTAGCAGTTCTATTACTGCTTTGGGTTTCTGCAATAGCATCTGCTTTCATTGATAATATTCCCTACACTGCAACTATGGTTCCCGTCGTAATTGAATTGGCATCCGATCCTACATTAGATTTGGCTCTGGGGCCATTAGCTTGGGCACTGGCTCTTGGAGCTTGCCTTGGAGGTAATGGTACAATCATTGGTGCGTCGGCGAACGTTGTTGCTGCCGGATTAGCTGAAGAATCTGGGAATGATATTTCATTCAATCGTTTCTTCCGTACAGGTTTCCCAATAATGATTCTAACGCTAATTCTTTCAACAGTATACAGTGTNGTAAGGTATGCGATTGAGTGGTCAAATCCAGCTATTCCGTTTGTGATAATTACNCTGTTAATTGTCGGCAGTTTGGCATTAACGCCATTAGTCTACAAAGACCTAGAAAATTTAGAGAATGTAGATATTAAGAATCTAGATATTGAATCAGAATAAATTGATTAACATGANATNTATTCGGATATTTGAATGNCTCTAAGGTCAATTTTTCTATTGGTATACGTGTAATTTTTTNNGGAAAAAAATATTTTATNAATTATATCAGATTCGTTATACTCANGCACTTTAGAGAGGGGGTGTCGACCCTTTACTTCATATACCAAAGGTAGGTCGCGAGGCTGCTTATAGTGCGCTTTGGTACTGACATGTATCAAGGTTAGTGGTTGAGACTGCTTCGCCCTGCGGGGAGACGGAGTGGTCTGAGATACCAGAATTGATATGCCTGGACACCAGAGGACTCACAATGAGTCCCTGTGTTAAGATAAATAATAGAAAGTGGGAATGTAGAAATCAATAAGATGCTACAACCCGACTGGGGGATGGCTCGGCTCGAGAGCCGAAGAAGGTCGTGACAAGCTGCGATAAGTTGCGGGGAGAGGCATGAATCTCTTGGATCCGCAAATTGCTGAATGGGACCTCCTGGCACTCTGTGCCATTCCTAAATGGAAAGGGAACCTCCTGAACTGAAGCATCTCAGTAGGGAGAGGAAAAGAAATCAAACGAGATACCGCTAGTAGTGGCGAATGAAAACGGTATAGGACAAACCGAATCTTTATGAGAAATCATAAAGAGATGTGGGGTATGGATCATTTGTAGTCTAAGTCATGGAAGTAGAAGTCGCCTGGAATGGCGCACCATAGAGGGTGAAAGACCCGTATATGTACATGATATGACCATGTGATGAATCCTGAGTATCGTGCGTTGGATATCGCGCGTGAATATGGGAGGCATAAACTTCCAATCCTAAATACTACTCGAGACCGATAGTTGACAAGTAGCGTGAGCGAAAGCTGAAAAGTATCCTTAGCGGGATGTGAAAAGAACC
>NZDA01000008.1 GCA_002686525.1 Methanobacteriota archaeon
ACAGATAAATTAAGTATAATGCTCCTACGACTGGAACCAAAGCAACGAACCACATCCAACCGGACATTCCAACATCATGTAATCTTCTAACAACAAGAGTAATCGAACCGGGTAATAGTAGAATTGGTGCCAATACCATTAACGCGGGTAAAACAGGAACTTCAACAATTGCTAAAACTATTGAACCAACAAGCATTACCATTTGAAAAATAAAGCCCCCTAAAACCCAGTACCAGTATTCTGATCTAGAAGCTCTTCCAGATAACTTAAATGAGTTTTTGAAACCGCTTTTCATAGCGTCCATAAACGGCATCGTATTTGCAGGCCTACCAGATGTGCTTTCTTCCATCATAGTGTTCAGTCAGTCATTCTACGTATCAAGTTATACCCGGCATTCAAGTTCAGAAATCAAATTCATTATTCACATTTTTTATCAAATCATGTTTTACTATCAATAGGGAATGAGGTATTTGGAGTAAGAATTCATGTAAGGGAGCACCATTCCAATTTTTGAATGAGTCCACCAATAATTTCGGTCGAACCAAAGAAAGTAAAGGTTGTAAAAAATCTCCATTTGTAGGAATCATCACTTCATCATTCTTGGAAATTGATTCTTCTAAACTAGAGAAAACTTCCGGAGTTATCCATGGAACATCCACTGTTGCAATTTGAATAGTATCTTGCTCTAGACACAAAGGGTCATTCAAATTTTCAATAATTGCCTCCACCGGCCCAGCATGCTGTATTGAATCTAAAACCCATTCAATATTATAATTTGAATTAACTACCTTAGCGTATTCTTCCATTTTTTCAGGAGTAGCAACAGCGATTCGAATCGGTTCTCTGCCAGCCTTTACCAGAGCATCGACAACTCTTGCAATCATTGCCTTTCCATCTACTTCAATTAATGCCTTATCTTTTCCCATTCTTCTAGATCTTCCGCCTGCAAGAAGTAGAGATCGCAATCTTTCACCTCAATTCTTTGAGCCGATTTAACGCATATTGTATCTCATCCATTAGATCCATGGCACGATTTAACAAAACTTGCCTATCTCTTCTTATTTCGGTCGTCTCCATCCATTTCATCAATTGTGTGATATCTTTTGAATCTCTTTTGATCGTCCATTCTAATACCTCTTCTGCAATAGGGTCATCAGAGGGCAACAACCGTTCGACCATGGACGTCGGAAGTAGTCATCAGCAATCAGTTATACGCTTAATTCTCATTTAATTTATCAATAATCCTAGATAAAATCGAATCTCCAGTAGGTATTTCAATTAGGGAAATTTTCCTAATTATTTCATCAGAGAAATAGTGTCCATGTATTTTCCCTGAATATGCAACTATCAATGCAAGGTGCTGTTCAACTTTTCTTCCTTCAATCCATTGAAGCATCATTTCTTCAGAGGGTGGCTGGCGTTTTGCTCGGAATATTTCTTCGATATTTAGTAATAGAGAATCTACAGGTTCTACAGGATGTATGGAATCTACTAATACTTTCCAAGGATTTGTTCCCATTCCCTTAAGATCAATATTTGAAAGTAAAATAGCTGCCAAAGCAACATCTTCTCTTCCATGCCTTTTCCATAATCTTTTAATTAATTTCAATAAAGTTCTATGAGTATTTCCAGCTTCAGTAATTAACCAAGACGCCAAGCTCCTCAAATGCTCATCTGGAGTGCCTAGAATAAATGAATATCCGGATGAAATCATCATCCTATCAGTGCTAGATTTCATTATTAGAGCCGGAACCCCTATTGGATAAGCGTCTCTTACTAAATTAGCCAAACTCCTATCCGATGAATGAACACGTTTTGATTGTTTTTTCAAAAACTCATCGAGATTGTTCCCAGAATTCATTCAAATCCCTTATTTTTGCACTCTAATATTATCTACTATTTCTGACAGTCTATCCATAGTTTCTTTTAGTTCATATCTGATATTTTGGCGAACATTTCTATGTACAATTTCTTCTAGCTGCCTATCTAGACTTCTAAGAATCGCCCTATGTTCAGAATCACTAAGCTCGAATACCTTTCTCAAATATGCAATGATTTTTAATTCATCATCTGTTTTATTCGTATGAATTAGAAACGTTTCTAAAACTTGCTCATATGTAGATATTTTTTCACTATTGGTCAATTCAAGACCTTTTTCAATATTTTTCCCTTCAATAATTGACTCATAAATCATCTTAGGCTCTTCATTGCCCAGTCTCAGCGCTCTTGCTAATTTTGTAATGAGCCTTTTTTCTCCAAACGTTAGATTCCCATCGTTTAGAGCTAAACTGACAACGCCTCGAAAAACAATCCGCCTATCTGAGGTCGGCTCCACCATATCCTTCCTTAGTACCTATATGACTTAATCTCTATCCCATTTATATTATTTACAAATTTGATTTGTTTGAGATTTTTGGCTTATTTTACTTATATTAACAGGAGACTTCATGAACGATGTAACTGCGGGTAAGGTTTGGTAATCAGCCACACTCGCGGGCGTTTTGCGCCCATCCAACCCAAAACCCTAGCAGGTAATAGGGAGTGAAGCCCCTCTAGTTGGGCCGAAAACCAGAAAGGAATAATTATGTCAAATACAGAAGGAAAATACATCATACACGCAACAATTCGTTGTGACGGGACAGTCGCTAGAAAGGACGTTGTCGGAGCCATTTTTGGCCAGACAGAGGGCCTTTTAGGCGATCAATTACAACTAAGAAAATTACAAAGAACAGGCCGAATAGGGCATGTTGACGTGTCGTTAAATCAGAATAAAGGAAAAGTCCAGGGAGAAATCTCTCTGTCCTCATCAATCGACCAGGTGAGTACTGCAGTCATTGGTGCAGCATTAGAAACAATAGACAGAATAGGCCCATGTAAGTCAGTAATTAAAGTAAAAGCAATTGAAAATATCAGATCTGCAAAGCGAGACAATGTTATCGACCGTGCTAAGACATTATTACTGAATATGGTTAATTCTGGACAAGATGAATCTAAGAATATATTAGATGAAGTTCGTTCAGTACTTACCTTAGACACAGAAAAAGACATTTCTGGAATGACAGCAGGACCTAAAGTCGCTGACAGTAGTGCAATAATTATTGTTGAAGGAAGGAACGATGTAAGGAATTTATTGAAGTTTGGAATTAAAAATGCCATAGCAACTATGGGTTCCGGTATACAAGATGAGTTGGTAGCCCTTGCTCAATCAAAAACAATGGTAACAGCGTTTGTTGATGGAGATAGAGGTGGAAAGTTACTCCTTATGGAATTAAGTGGCAAACTAGGTAAATCATTAACACATGTAGCATTGGCCCCACAAAGTCGTGAGGTGGAACATCTAGAAGGTAAAGTAATCACTAAATGTCTTGCACAAAAAGAGGCATCCAATAAAATTGTGTCTCGTATACAAGCAGAATTAGCTAAAGAAGATGATGCTGCAGTAGGTCGCGGTGAAGAAATTCTTGAAGCATCGGACGAGATAAAAGGATGGGCCGGTATGCTAGAAGGACTGAAAAGAAACCAGGCGGTTATTGTGAATGAAGATGGCTCTGGTAGTGAGCCTATAGGTGCTAGCTCTTTAGAGGCAAAACTGGCTGAATCAGAAGGCGCTAAGGGCCTAGTATTCGCAGGAAAAGTCACAGATAGGATATTTACTCTTGCCGCTGGTGCAGGTATTGATAGCGTGGTTGCGACATCCGTTGGGAAAATTACTAGAAAATCTGGAGTACAAGCCTACTCTGCATCTGATATGTAGGATTTTTATTAATTCTGGCGGAAATAAATTGGTCAGTAAAAGCCACGTTGTAACTGCAGAACAGTAGAAGCCATCAAAAGTCTGACATTCCCGCTTGTGATAGATGGAGCAGTCGACGTCGATAATTCTAGCCTTGTATGGCTTGGTTGGAATCGCGTTAGCGACGCTATGGTTACGTCATCAATCAGTTCTTAGACAAAGAAATGAAATGCAGATTAAACTTGGCGATTTACAAGGTAATTTGGCTAGTACAGCTAACAGGTTAGATTTACTTTCTAGAGGCGTCGATACGATATTAGGAGAGACTCCTGAAGTTCACGAATTATTATCTGTACACAAATCTTTAGAATCTGCCGAATCCCTACTTTTTGAACAAGATGTAACAATTAGTTCTAGTGAATCTTGTGCAATAGCAACCCATGCAGCCAGGTCACTACTATCCAACTATCAGAATGATTCAGAAAAAGAGGGTAGAGAAAATATACTCCCAGGAATAATCCCCCTTGTACTAAGATTGGATAGAATTCTTACAGAAGCGGAAATGAAATCAGAAGATTTAGAGCTTAATGGTGATGAACAAAGAGGTTTAGGAGAGTTGTTTCATGAATCAGGGAGATTCGACAGGGCTAGCGATTTTTATAGAAGAGCAAATTTACTTTCTCCAGAAAGCTCATCCATTCTTCAGTCACTCGCATCCATACAAAGAGATGAAGCAGATTTTGATGCATTAGACAGAACATTAGAGCGTCTAATAGCAATTAATCCAGATAATATCGATGTTCTAAAAGAACAATTAATTTTACTCTCAGGTAGTGGAGATGAAAGACTCAACCGAAATACCAGAAGGTTAGATGCTTTGGGAGTTGATTTTGAAAATTCTGAAGAGTCAGAGATTCAGAATATAATCAACAGAGCGAATATGGCACAAGATCAGATAAATCCTCATCTTAAGGAACCATCAACATCAGAAGGTTGGGTATCCAAGTCTTCGAAATTAATGCAGTTAGGTGAAATTACATCAGCTCTGGAATCTGTTGAGAGGGCATTGTATATGGATAATACCAATTCTAAAGCCTGGCTATTGAAGGCAAAATTACTAGCTGCAGGAGAGAACCAATCGAAAGAGGCACTTCAGGCAGTGCGTCGAGCCTTTGGATTGGGAGAGTATACCGTTCTCATTGAAAGTGAGATACTTGAAAATGAAGGAAAGTTAGATTCCGCAAGAGCAGTATTAGAAGAATGGTTAGAAACCAATCCCGAGGACGCTGAAGTAAGAGGGCGCTTGAGTCTTGTTTTATTCCGTGCAGGGGCTATTGATTGGTCTAAGAAAGTCTTAGAAGAGGCTCCACAAGAATCTTGGGAAAGTGCATCACTACATGTTATGCAGGGAAGATTACATCTACTTGCAGCAGATGAACACAGAGACAAGACAGGAGAGCATGATCACATACTCCTGTTGGATGCTACAATTTCTTTTGATTTAGCAATTGAAAAAGATAGAGAATCTGGTTTAGCGTGGCTTGGTAGATCTCGTGCATTACGATATCAGGGCTCAATCAAAGAAGCNGAAGTAGCCTTGATAAGGGCTAGAAGATTGATTCCCGAACATCCATCTATATCNTTAGAAGAAGCGCACTTATGTTTAGAGATGGATAAGTTGGATCAGGCTAATGCACTGGTTTCTGAAGCATCAACGAATATTAGAAATCATTCTTCTATTCCATTTATTAGAGGGATGATTGCTGCAAAGCAAGGNCGCTTTATTGAAGCACAATCGTTCTTTTCTAAAGTACTTGCAACTGAACCAGAACATATTAGAGCAAGACTGAATAGATGTTCTGCATCACTCCTAGCAGATGATTTAGTGACGGCTCTTGATGATGCTAATTATCTAATTGAATTAGTACCAGAATTAAATTTAGCAAGACAAAGGCGTGCTGAAATACTGATGAATTTGGGCGACTGGAAAGAAGCTGAAAGCGAATTACGAATATTGATTTCTCAAGATCCTGAACATATCATGGCTCTTGTTCACTTGGGNGCTTGTATGATTGCTATGGATAAATCTGAGCANGCAGAAAAGCCACTAAATGACGCTATAAGATTTGATTCCACACATTCCGAAGCGTGGTATCAAAGAGGNCTGNTATATCTTGATTTTGGGAGAATAGAAGAGGCAAAATCNGANTTCGAAGCCGCAGCNAAATATGACAAGAAGCATATNGATGCAAGATTAAGAATTGCAGCNATATTACANGATAACGAAGATGTAAATGCATCTATTATTGCNTGGCGCANAGTACTTGATATAGATCCAGAACATAGATTGGCTAGGAGAAGGTTACAGGAATCNGTATCAAGACAAGAAAATCANGCGCAGAGGATTTCCCCAAAGGGTTGAATTACACAATATGNTAGCATCNAACATGTCTACTNCTGCTGGNATAGAACCAGGNCAAAAAGCNCCATTTTTNCAATTACCAAATGCCAATAATAGTATCGGGAATGAGATATTGTCTCTAAGCGATATTATAGNAGCTAATGGTGCAGTTATTACGTTCACNTGCAATCATTGCCCATACGTTGTCGGNTCAGAATCAAGAATAGAAGAAATGGCAAAAAAAGCCACTAAGAATAATATTGGTTTTGTTGGGATTAATTCTAACGANCCAATAAAATATGAATCAGATTCTTGGGCAAATATGGTTAAGNGAGCATCAAAAGGAATGTCATACGCATATTTGCATGATGAAGANCANTCTGTAGCAANAATTTATGGTGCTGAAAGGACACCTGAGTTTTATCTATTAGATTCTNCAGGTATTGTAGTGTACAGAGGAAGNCTNGACGATTCACCAAGAGANCCTGCTCANGCGACAACTTCTGAACTTTCAGACGCNATTGATTCAATGCTGTCTGGAAAAGAAATTATAGAAAATAGAACANAGAGTATCGGATGNTCAGTTAANTGGAAAGTATAGGTGACAAAATGTCAATGGGCATTCCAGCTAGAATTTTTGCNATNCTGCTCAAAATATCACCTTCATCAATTCAAAATAGATTATGGAAATGGTGGTATCAAAGAATTTCAAAAGCACATAACAAAGTAGAGTTTAGATTTATGAATTATGGTTACATTGATTCAGAAAGNCCAGAATTAGACTCTTCAGACGAAGCATATAGATTGTTTATACAATTATATCATATGAATATAAGAGACGTTTCATTAGAAAATAAAGAAGTATTAGAAGTAGGCTCTGGNAGAGGTGGCGGAGCGAGTTGGATAGCTAAAACAATGAAACCATCCTCTCTGGTCGGATTGGATTTTTCCGGAGAAGCCGTATCTTTGTGTAACAAATGGTATGAGCAAGAAAATTTGGATTTTAGAGAAGGTAATGCTCAGGATCTACCGTTTCAAAAAAATAGTTTTGATGTTGTTTATAATGTTGAATCATCACATTGTTATGGCGATATGCCTAAGTTTGTTAGTGAAGTATTTCGAGTCTTAAAAAACGGTGGGTATTTCTGTTGGACCGATTTTAGAGACGAAGAAACTATGGAAAAAACCGAGAAAATATTTACAAATTCAGGATTTTCGATAGCATCCAAAAAAGAAATTACTCAAGAAGTGATTCAGGCTTTGGATATGATTAATGACACAAAAAAAGAAAGAATTTCTAAACTTGTACCAAGAACAATTAGGCGCAGTTTCGAAACATTTGCAGGTGTTCAAGGAACCCCTGTATATGAATCATTCAAATCTGGAAAACTAAGATACTATAGATATAAATTGATTAAAAATTAGTATTGTTCTAACACCAATTCGGTTTGTGTAGATGTAATTTCTCCAGGAGCTGCTAGCCACATACGGTCTAGTAGATTTCTTAGAGAAATAGTATCATCAACATGGACAATTGCTACTAGATCTGCATCTCCGCTGATTTCGTATATACATTCAACTCCTGCCCATCCAGAATATTCTCCTGCAAGACTCCCAATTTCGACGCCGGAACCGACTTTTAATCTAATTAGAGCAGTTAATCCGATACCTGCTTCTCTAATCGTATAACCTCTAATCACACCGTCATCTTCCATTCTTTTCATACGAGTTCTCACAGTACGTTCAGTAACATTTACCTGTTTTGCGATATCAACAAAAGGGGCTCTAGCAGCATCTCTAAGGTAAGAAAGAATAGCTCTATCAAGTGAATCAACGTCAACCATGATTAATCCGCAAAGCGAACCCTTTTTGATTGTTATTGTCACTTTGAGCAGTTTTTGCTCACCAAATATTTCCGCTTTCAGGTAATTAATGATTACTTGATTACATACTTGATACTAAGTTGCATTCAAATGGGTCGGCAATTTGAGAGAATACATGTCAGAGGATGACGCCATGACTAATCTTCGAGTTCAAGAGTATTTAGACGAAGTCTCTAATCTCAATTTACCAATCTCGAAATCTCAGTGGTATAACATAGATGTTGCTTCACTTCTCGCCGATTGTAAAGTAGTTGGTCATGATATCGACGAATCAACGGGGGCGTCATTAATTTTCTTGGAAAAGAGCGTACTATTGTGCTGTTGTCATTCAGGTAAAATGCATCATTACCCTAAACATCTATTACATTGTTTTGTAGATGACAAGCGAGATAGCCATGACAGTCCAGACGGAGTAATCTTCAAAGCCGAATTATTTTCTATTTCTCCCTCTAATGAGCAACTTTGTTGGGAAGAGACATGCCATTCTGAGATTCAGATTCCCATGATCCAGAATAAAGTTTCTAGATGGCTAAGTTGGTTGAATTCCTAATTTATCCATCGTAACATTCACACTATCATTCCTTTTGGAACTAATCGATGAGCGGCATTATCACGGATATCAAAGCGCGTACAATAATTGATTCTCGCGGTAATCCGACAGTTGAAGTTGATTGTTTTGTAGATGGTATACTAACAGGTCGTGCAGCAGTTCCATCAGGAGCTAGTACGGGTAGTTATGAGGCAGTTGAATTGAGAGATAATTCTAATGATTGGATGGGCAAAGGTGTGTCTAAAGCGGTTAGCAATGTTAACAATGAAATAAGAAAATTATTACTTGGATTGGAAGTTTTTAATCAGAAAGAAATAGATGAATCAATGCTGATTTTAGATGGAACAGAGAATAAGAGTAGACTTGGAGCAAATGCTATTTTGGGCGTTTCNATGTCGGTTTTACGTGCCGCGGCGAACCATTCAAAAAAATCTCTCTGGAATTATATTTCACAAATGAAAGATAAGAAATTACCTATTCCATTGATGAATATACTNAACGGAGGTGCACATGCTGAATCAAATGTCGATATTCANGAATTCATGGTTGTCCCTCACGGTTTTGATAATTTTTCTAGTGCGTTACAAGCAGGAACGGAGATATACCATTCACTTAAATCCGTATTAAGTGAAGAAGGGCTCTTGGGTGGTGTAGGAGATGAAGGAGGTTTTGCCCCAAATTTGTCTTGTAATGAAGACGGNCTTNGATATTTAATGAAAGCCATACAAAATGCCGGNTATTCACCAGGNACTCAAGTATCAATCGCGCTNGATGTNGCTGCACAAGAATTCTTTGANGGCGAAAATTATCATATTGATAATCGTGTAATCAGNGGNAAAGAACTCTCTANTTTATATTCATCTTGGTTAGATAGNTATCCAATAGTTTCNATGGAAGATCCATTNGGNGAGGATGATTGGNAATCATGGAATGATTTTACAAAATCACAAGGNCATAGAGTACAGATTGTNGGAGATGATTTGTACGTAACTAATCCAGAACGTTTACAAAAAGGAATAGAAGAACACTCGTCTAATGCGATTTTGATTAAATTAAATCAAATTGGAACAGTCTCAGAAACTCTCCAAGTCATCCAAATGGCNCGTGAAGCCAATTTTGGGATTATTATTTCTCACAGATCTGGTGAAACATCTGACGATATAATAGCNGATTTTTCTGTCGGAGTTAATGCTGGACAAATAAAAACAGGTGCNCCAGCNAGAAGTGACAGGACTTCAAANTACAATCAATTGTTACGTATTTCAGAAGAATGTACAGAATACAGTGAATTATTCTAGAGACATCAACAACAATGGAAGCACTATAGTAGCGTCCGATTCAATAATGAATCGGGGAGTACTTGTATCAATTTTTTCCCAACTAATTTTTTCATTAGGAGGGGCTCCTGAATAACCTCCATATGATGCACTCGCCTCAGAAATTTGTCCGAACCATGACCATAAGGGTGCATTGATTCCAACATCTTGTCTTAACATAGGGACGACACAAATTGCNAAATCTCCAGCAATACCTCCTCCAACTTGCAATAGACCTGTTGGGGAATTGTCCTCCCTGTACCAATCTGCTAACGATTGCATTGCATGTAATCCACCAAGTACAATATCTGGTGAATGGATTGTACAATCAATTACTCTAGCAGTAAGTATATTTCCTAATGTCGAATCTTCCCAACCGGGGACAAATATTGGTAGATTCGCATCCGCAGCTGCCAATAACCATGAGTCTTTAGGATNAGCATCAAATTCAAGATTCCCATGTAGTAACAAATCATACAGATATTCGTGTGGAAACCTTCTGTCTCCTGCAGCATCAGCATCTTTCCATAGTTCTAATAATGGTTTTTCAATATTCCTAATAGCTTCTTCTTCAGGAATTGCTACATCAGTGACGCGATTNAACCCCCTCTCTTGTAATCGTTTGTCATCTTCCGCAGTCCAATTCCTCCAATCTTTTATTTTTTCATACGATGATTTAGCAACTAGATTAAACAAATCTTCTTCAAGATTTGCGCCAGTACAACAAATTGCATGTATTTTTTGAGATCTAATAGCAGGGGCTAAAGATCGACCTATNTCAGCAGTAGACATCGCACCGGCTAAAGTTATCAATAATCTCCCATCATTTTGTAAAAATTGTTGTAAGGATCTACTACATTCAGATAATTCACCAGCGTTGAAATGTTTGTAATGGTATTCAATAAATTCTTTGATATCCAAAAAATCACCTTACACTCTAAATCTTTGTATACTATCTTTTGAAACAATTTTGATATTNCCCATCTCTGNAAATAATTTTTNATTAATAAATTCAATTATTAGTTTAGGATCAGAATCTCCACAAGTAAATGCATCAACTGCTAAAATACCCTTATCATAATAACAATGAGCACTCACATGGCTTTCATCTAACAAAACTACTGCAGCAAAACCTGCAGGGCTTNGACTACCATCAAATTCTTCTACATGAGAATGGACTTCTCTAACCTCAGCAAATCTAACTGCACTGCGTAACAATTCTAACATCCATTCTCCGTCACGTTCATTGGTAGAATCATAACCGGANTAATCTACACAGATTTGTTTTCCATGAGNACTATTCATACATATACTTCCTTCGTTAAAGTAACCATTTTCTCAAACGCTTCAATCCTTCTAAAATCACTTCTTCATCAGCCGCATAAGAAATTCTTACGAANCCTTCTCCTCCAGTAATTANAGATGCTGGAATTAATTGAACACCNGCNTCCAAAGCCCCATTNGCAAATTCAATATCTGTCATTCCNGTTCCAGTGATGTCTACATATGCGTAAAATGCACCTTCTAAGTCACCAATTCTTAAACCNGGAATTTCTGACAAACCCTGTTTGATTAACTCTCTTCTTTTCAAATACTCGGAGTTAAATTGTTCTACATAACTATCACAACTGAGAGCAACTTTTGCAGCTTCCATTAAGAAAGTTGGAACATGAGANGCNGAATTAGCTTGAGATTTTATGGCCGCCTTCATCGCTTTCTCAGGACCTGTTAGGAAACCTAATCGCATACCNGTCATTGCCCAAGATTTGGACCAACCATTGATTACNAGNGTTCTTTCTTTACCNCCTTGACAAGTTGCTGGAGANACGTGTGGATAATCAGTCCAATTTAGTCGTGCATATATTTCATCAGAAACTATCCACAAATCATGTTCTACCGCTATATCAACAATTTCAGCAATTTCATCTGGTGTGAATACAGCCCCAGTTGGATTATTTGGTGAATTTAATAGAATCATCTTAGTTTTATTTGTGATTGAAGATCTAATAGCATCTAAGTCGGGATGAAAATTATCTTTTCTTACTGGAACATGTACAGGAACAGCGCCAATAAATTCCAGCATAGGTTCGTAAGATGCCCAGGATGGAGCTAGAAGAATTACCTCATCTCCGGGCATAGTGGTAATCATAAATGAATATAGTAAAGCTTGTTTCGCCCCTGGTGTAATTACAATATTTTCAGCACTAACTTCAATCTCATGTTTTTCGAATAAGTAATCGGCAACCGATTGGCATAGTTCCATAGATCCAGCGCCTCTAGTATATTTGGTATTCCCATTTTCTAATTCTTCAATGGCTGCGTTAATTACTTCTGTAGGTGTATCGAAACCAGGCTCTCCGACAGTCCATCTAACAACTTCAGGCCCGGGTGGTTGAAGATAAGGAGCAAACCCTACTCCCAACCCATCATAGCGCGATGAAACGTTCGGCATGGTATCTAGGGTACGTACCAACCTCATCAAGATATACGGTTGTAATCCTCTAATTATTCAATTATATTTAATTTTCATATTATTTTGAAATCAAATCAAAATTTATCAATAATTTTTGAAACCCCCTTTCGAAGAATATTCAAAGATAATGTCTGTTACGGCTAATCAAAGCATGGGTGGCAGAGTAGCTATGCAGCGGACTGCAAATCCGCGGACCTGGGTGCAAATCCCGGCCTGTGCTCCAATAGAATAATTCTAGCGTATGCCTTACTTCCATTCCATATCATAATGAGGGCCTATGTTTTCTATTTCAAAAATATCAGATACTATTTCGAATCCACATCTTGCGTACATTGGGACTGCTTTAATTCTAGCATTGCACCAAATACCTGTATTTTCTTCATTTGCCTTTTTTTGAAGTTCTTTTACGATTTTAGAACCAATTCCTCTATTACGAAACTCAGAATCTACTGCCATACCTCTTATTCTATACTTACAACCTTCTCTAGAATCAACCTGTAGAGTAGAACATCCAACCATTTTTTTATCGATAAAAGCACAAAGAAATCTTGTTTTAGGGTCATTATCTACCTTTGGATAATGTTCAGTACCTCTTGGCATACCTATCCTTAAAACTCTAAATCTTAAGTCAAGATGTTCTTGACATACTGAATCAGACCAAATTAACTGAGGCTCCATAATTATGCGAGTTAGTATTAGGTGAAGAACCCATCTTCGGGGTTGATTTGAAATGATTTAACCTCTTGGTAGTATTATGGCCGAAGAGATGCCACCTGAATGGCGTAATTATTTTTTCTTAGGGTTAATACTTTTAGTCAATACTATTTTTATCAAAATTTCTTTTTCTTGGCCATGGGATTCCGAATCATTTACACTTGGGGTGATGGGACTAATTGGATTAACAATGCTGTATATTTCTTGGTATAGATTTACTTTCAAAAGACGAGGTTTAGTGCCCTGGATGGATCTATGGAAAGACCCCGAAGCATCTTCAAAGAAATTACTCTTATTTTCAATTATTATTCTAATCTTATCTTATTTTTTAGGGAAAAACCAACTATTCTTTCCAGACCCTGCTTCATTGATATTTTCTTTAATAGCCTTACTAACACTTATTCAGGCTACCTATGTTTATCTCTCAGTGACAATNCTTTCTGACGATTANCTCATCTATTACCGGGTTTCCAAAATTGTAANGGCAATGGNTCTTTTCCTTGCATTGCTCGGAATGCTANNTGATCAGCTCTTTCATTCCANCGATGGCCTCTATGAGCTNTAACATGNTCTTGACTTAANTCTCGAAGGNAGGAAACTTCTTTCCATAATTTTTGGACNTTNAAAGCCAATTCTTTATTNGNCTTCGCTTTCCAAATCCCAGANCCTATTTTTAGNGCATATTGTGAGTCCCCCCTAATCACNGCTGGNGNNTCTCCTCCTTCCATTAATAGCCATTTTAATGCATGTGCAAGAGCACAAAGTTCAGCGGTGTTATTAGAACCAACTTCCGAACCAATATACTCACTAGAAGTTTTTTTTGTGATTACAGGGCCACTCCTTTCAGTAACGATTTCTCCCTGTCCTTTCCCTAGTCCTGTGTCGCCGAGTACAACGCAAAACCCCCATCCAGCCGGTGTACTAGCCGTAACATTTCTATTTTCTTCGCAAGAACCATCGACATATATTGAAATCTTGCTAGGCATTTCCATTACTTATTCCTCAATCAGAGCTTTGTATGCTGCAGCATCGAGAAGAGCGTCAAGTTCAGCGGGTTCTCCGATAGTCATTTTACATATCCATCCATCTCCATATGGATCTGTGTTCACTGTTTCAGGCTCATCTTCTAAATGCTCATTTACTTCAATCACTTCTCCAGATATTGGAGCATATATTTCACTTACAGATTTCACAGATTCTACATTAGCGAATGAGTCCATNGATTTTACAGAAACTCCCAATTCGGGNAANTCTACCCAGACAACNTCNGTTAGAGCATTTTGAGCATAATCAGTNATNCCTACTACTATCTCNTTTCCTTCNACTCTAATCCATTCATGTTCTTTAGTGTAAATCAGTTCTTNAGGTATATCGCTCATANGTACCGCCAACCCNNACGAGGGCATTCCAAGAGTCAAGGTTTCGCTCCTTTATTCTTCTTCAAGTNTAGTCTCTAGATGTTCTTTTTCCATCTTAGACCATCCTGANCCCATATTGTCTCCACTTGCATCCAANTGCTCTTTTTTTAGCCGANTTCTCATTTCATTTTCATTTTCTCGACTAATCCATTTGTCTAGGAACCCCTTNTCATGTTCTTTATTTTTTGAGAAATGAATTAACAAATACAAANCAANACTTATGATAAGTATNATTGGNAAAACAAAAGCAANATTATNTTCTTCTANGCAGACTTCTTCACANCCCAGTATCCGGATTAATCCTTCNGAAATAGCTAANGCNGTCATCAATGAGAAGGATAGAATAACTCCTACCAATATTCTCTGNACTCTATTTGCTGGAGAATCCACAAGAAATCACACCCGGAGGACATNTATTATGTCATCCATTAATTTTACTCCAATAATTTATGGATTTTATAGGGNAAAAGCGCTCTNTTTACTGGAGTAACTTCTAANACTCTCCCATCATCTCTTCTACGGATATCTTGTAACAANGGATGCCGACTTTTCTTGTGTAGCGTCATTAAGGTAGGCTTGTCATATTCTAGAGCTGNACGGACGGCAGCAACGAATCCTTCACTTTCAACTGAAAATTTTCCAACCTCATCAATTACNAATACTTCACATTCGTCNAATGCGTCAAGAATTGCGGGTACTGCAACACGATCTAATTCTGTGGGGTCAATTCCATACCCTAAGATACGAGTTCTAGAATCTATATTTCNATGAGCAATGATTCCTTTCTCACCGGTTCTAACATTAACACAAGCATACCCTACTCTCTCTCCATTCTCAATTATTGCTTCAGTTTGAACGCCACCGATAATATCCTTGTACATTCTTCTAGTATTATTTTTCCTTTCATCTTGGATCATTTGAATTACTTTCTGTAGTACTGCAGACTTACCCGATCTGGGTAAACCAGTAATACCAATTTTTGGATATATTCCCATATTATAGCCCTTCTTTNCATCGCTTAACGACGCAATACGGTTACACCGAGGCCAAGCGTATGTATTAATGAGTTTGGTATTATCTAGTCAAAATAACCGGAGAAAGGAAAACAATTACCGGAAACCGAAACAAGCATTTCCGGATAGTGTTACTGAATGGCCATTGAACGGATTTTGTTTGGTTTAGGGAAGGGGAGGTTCTCAATTTCGTAATTATTTACATTATTATTTGCAGCCCAAGCTCGAGACCATAAATCCAATGTTTCAGAATTAAGATGTACTGCTAACCAATTCAAACCTTTTTCCACAGAACCATGTTCTTCTGCAATCCTATCTAGGACTTCGGTAGGTAATTCTAGGAAGTTTACCGAATTACCTAGAACGCAATCTGAAGGAACTACTGCCCACCTTAATCTCCTTTCCAATTGGGCGTTTACAATAGCTTGACAGGCAAGCCTTGGCTTTCCTTTTGGTTTAATTGAACCAATCCATTTTGCTTGTGTTCTCTGTACTGAATCTTCCTTGATTCCACTCACGTAAGCTGGATGTACAATACTGATTTCATCTCCCTTTGTCGAGAAATGAGTCCCTCTGATGAAAGCAGTTCCTCTCGAGCCAGGTTTCCAATCTGTAATCTCTTCCGACCAATTGGTTTGATCAATCTCTCCAACTCTTACACGAATGGGTTTACCAGTCGGATTAAGCCAATTATTCTCTTCAGATAGTTTCGGTTGTTCCGCTAATTCAGTAATTGCTTTGACAATTCTACGCCTATCATATTCGTCTCTAGGCATTCTAGGAACTGACCAATTACCATCTGTCCAGGAACTCCACGATTTTTTTACCATCTCGAAGATTGGGACACTATTTGCCAATCCATTTTGAGGTGTAATCTCATTCGTTTGAAGAGGGCCGTAACTTTCCATGACTTCGGTTTCCCCGCCTTTTGTTATGCCGATAACCAAAACACCCTGAGAAACACCTGGGAAAATACGTTGATTTTCTGGAAAAGACCATGATGAATCCCATCTATTTTTTTCAACCATTAATTTACGAAGTGGAATACTGCTCTTTTCACGTAGCAATGAGTCAGGAACAATCATTCTCACACGCCCATCTTTTCTGACAAGTTGCACACCTCTTTCTAAGAATAATCTGTACAGATTAACATTCCCTCTGAGTGTTGAAAATCTTCTACTACCATCTTTATTTGTTGTATTTCTTAATTGTCTAGAAAGCTCTTTCCTTAATTCACTACCTTCTGGATGGCCTCTAAATCTATCTTTAATTCTTAACCATGGGGGTCTACATACTAATAATCCCGGTTTCTCTTCCCAAGGCCATTCTCCTCTTAGAGCATCTCCAGATACGATGGTTCTTTCAAGAATCTCTTCTGCCTCCTTTCTACCAATTTTTCCGACATCTCCAGGACCATCCAAGTCTAATAACTCACATCTAGAAAGAGCGATAAGGATTCTTCTACGAGCACATTTGATAGCCACTTCAGAATTATCTAACATTTGAAAGCCATTCAAAAGAACCAAGGTATCCTTTTTCCTTTCTTCAGGAGTGAACTTTTCACTTCTATCTGCATGAATCCTAATTAGTCTAGCAGCAAATACTCCTGCACCTACAGAAGGATCTGCAAAGGGTATTGCAATTCCTGTACGTGTTTGTAGACCATTATCAGAGTTTTTCGATTCATCATCATCCTCTTCAGTTACATCCTTGTTGAATTGTTGAGCATACGCTCTGAAACCGGGTGGCAGTGCAGAAAGTGAAAGCGCAGCAGAAGGTTCCTTTGACACTTCTTTCTTTGTATCTTTCAATTCGTCAGAAAGTATCGCTTCAGCAAATTTTGCAGGTGTGGCATAAGCTCCCCGTGGAGACCTCCCATCACTTTCAGCTTCATTTCGGGCGAGTAAATGATCTAGAACCGCACCAGGGTCTGAAAGCAAACCTGCAGGTAAAGTTGGCCAATGATTAGGTAGAGTAGCTGCAATTGGAATTCCATGTCTAGTTGCTTCTTCCCAAGAGTCCAACCATTTTTCAAGTTGCTCAACCCTATCTGAACACTCTCTGTCAAGCCTTGCGTACCAACCGGATGCGTCACTAACCATAGAAATACAAGGGTCGCGACAAGGGTCTCCTCTTTGAAGGAGTCGGCTCAAAACACGGTCTCTTCCCTATCGTTTTATATGTCTAAAGAGAATTGATCTTGTTCCAACTCAATAATCATCTGCCTCTGTAAAAGCCAACTAATTGCTTCATCTACCTCTTCATCATTTATCCCAATCTCACTTAATTCCTGTGTNAATAAATCAAAATGTACGGAGNTNATTCCTTTAGAATTAAGNACTTCCATTACGTGAATAATATGCTCTGAGACAATAACTAGTAAAGGGTCNTCTCCAAAATCAAGGTTAGTATAATCAACNGCTGGAAAACCNTCATTTTCATTATTTNTCCTATCGTCTTCATTTTNAAGTTTATTTNCAGTATCATAAACATCGAAAAGATTTCTTTGATGAGGATCTTTCCAAATAGCCCCTTCTGNAACCTCTCTTTGCCTCTTTAGTCGTTTTGCTAAAGTCTCCAATCGGTGTAAACGTTGCTCTAGGCGCAATTTCTCTCTGCCTAGTTGACCTTCGATAAGTTGCAATTCTTCTTTCGCTCTTTCATCTAACCATATTGAAATATCCCAAGATGGATCCAATCGAAGCATTGTTTCCCATAGTTGAGCAATTGACTCAGGTAAGGTNCTGACATCTATTCGAGGACTCCCTTCACTATCGTCAGAAGTGTGTTCCATGGCATCTGAATTGTAGTGGACCTCTATCAAGTATCGTGTCTTTAGTTGTCAATTGTCGAATAGTTGGATTGATGAAGTAAAAGCATCTGCCACGCGTCATGACTGAGTACCGACTAACTGTACTTCCCGGAGATGGAACTGGTAAGGAAGTGATGGCAGAGGCCCTCCGTGTCCTATCAGTTTTTGAGAAAAACAGTCCTATTTCATTTAAAATTACAGAAATTCCTTGTGGAGGGGAGTATTATCTTGAAACTGGTCGAGAATGGCCTGAAGGATCATTCGAGCATTGTAGAGATAATTCTGATGCGATACTTCTCGGTGCTATTGGCTGGCCGGGAGCACGACTCCCAAATGGCGATCTTGCAGGGGGCCAAGTGATACTAGGTCTCCGTTCAGGATTGAATCTTTATGCTAATGTCAGACCAGTTAAATTGTTCCAAGGAGTAAAACATAAAGTACATGGTATTCACAAAGATATTTGGGATCCGAATCTAGTAAACATGGTAATGGTAAGAGAGAATACAGAAGGATTGTATCACTCGTTATTGAGGCGTATGTCCCAGAAAGCAATAGGAGAGAAAGATGATCCTATGGTAATAGAAAAATTTCCAGGATTAGATGGAGAAGTTGCTTGGGACCCTCGTCCAATTTCAAGAACTGGTAGTGAACGTGTGATAAAATTCGCTTTTGATTTAGCAGAACATCGTCAGAAGAAACTTGGTAAGCCACAGAAAGTAACTTGTGTTGACAAATCTAATGTTACGCGAGGTTGTCAATTATTCCGGAAAATATTCCATGAAATAGCACAAGAGAAGTATCCAGATATTGAAGTCAATGAAGCTTATATCGATGCTTTCACAATGTGGTTAATTCGAGATCCAGAATCATTAGATGTTGTCGTATTACCAAATATGTTTGGAGATATTGCGACAGATTTAGCATCAGTTCTTCAGGGAGGAATGGGCATGGCAGGAAGTGCCAATCTAGGGCCTAAGCATATGTTATTTGAGCCAGTACATGGTTCTTCACCAAAGCATGCCGGGAAAAATACGGTTAATCCAATGGCAACCCTTTCATCATTACAAATGATGTTTGAGGCACTTGGTTTTCGTAAAAATGATTCAGATTTAGATAAATGTGCGGATATTCTAATGCAGGCGATGGAAGAGCATTTTGCCGAAGGTGGCTGTGTAACATACGATCTCGGTGGCACAGCGTCAACTAGCGATGTTGGAACTGCAATTGCGGAACGTTGTGAAAGGTTACTGAAAGAAACTTTTTAGTTTTCATTTGCATTACTAGAAATAATTTTTAAAGATTCTTTTAGCGCTAGTTCATTATTCCATTCTGTAACCTCTGATGAATTTTCTACAATATATTCTAGAAGTATTTCGGACATTCTTGACACTTCATCTACTATAGTTACTGTGGCCATTTTAGCGGTTCTGGATAAAGGATTTAGATCTACAACTAGTACTTCTTTACCCAGCGAAATTAATACTTCACATCTATCTCCATCTTCGAGCGGAACTAATACAACATCAGCTTTTTCTATACCTTCAGCAGAACAAATTGCTCTAGGGCCCTCTAAGCCAATAATTCGACCATCTTCTTCTTTTCCAAGAATTTTAACTGCCAATACAGATTTCTCCCAATCACCTAACCAGTTATTAGGCCCTATTTCTTTGGAGACTACCATTCTCTCTGCTTCCAAGAAATCGTGAAGATTGTTTATTCTCTCTTCAGTCCTGTAATAAATGTTGATTTCAATAGGACAGCCTAAAACTGCAGCAACTCGAATTAATGATTTACCAGCCAGTACAGCCGTATTACCATTAATTGAGATAACTGGATTTTTAGCATTTATTAGTCTAGCAGCGGATTCTTTGATAGATAATTTCGCAATTTCGCTGGTTTTTTCACCTAACAAATAATCAAAAGCTTCACCTCTTCCATGAGCAATCAATGCGGAGTCTGCTAGCAAACCCTTTTTTGTAGCATCAACAATAGCATTCCTGGACAGTAGAGAGTTTCTTCTAGGATGACTCTTTGGTATTTTAACCATTTAAATTCCCCCTTCAATAATTAGTGAAATATCTAGTGGCTTGACACCTCTGTTCATGGCTGAAGTTGAAATTAAATCCACTCTGCTTGCAGACCATTCAGATAAGGAAGTTTTTGTTATNCCACCAGANCCTTCCAATATGCACCATTCTCTCAAATNTNGTATTTCAAGCTCCTTTCCNACTTCCAATGCAATTTCAGGACCCATATTATCAAGTAATAANGTCACACGATCATTCGTAGATTTTTGNTTTTGNATTTTTGACCAAGTGTNTGCTGCTAGTANGGCTTNATCGATATNNTGAACNTCTATAATTGTAAATTTCGAATGCTTTTCCAAATTAATATTTGAAATCAATTCTTCCATAGCGATATTTTGACTTTCACCAATTCTTCTGANAGACGCAAAATCATTTTCTTTCAGCATTAAAGCATCAGATCGGTTTAGCCGGTGTGTAAGTCCTCCACCTACATGAACGGCCCATTTGTCCAACACCCCCCAATCAGTTTTTCTTGTACAAGCCAATCTAATATTTTCAGTTTCCGAAACCCAGTTGGCAGTGATTGTAGAAATTCCGGATAATCTTCCTAATAAATTCAACATTACTCTTTCGATTTTCAGTATATCAGAAGCATTTCCTTGAATATTTAGTATAACATCATTTATTCTAGCTTGTTCTCCTTCTTTGATTATCCAATCATGAGTCAAATCTTCAGTATATTCTGCTAATAACCTATCAATTACAATTTGTCCAGAGACAATCCCCTCTTCCTTTGAAATTATATTCGCACTAACCGTGTTACTCGAATATCCATTTTCACTGACATCATCTTCTAACATAGTTTTGATCCATCTATCTATTGATTCAGAAAATTTTTTTGTTGGTAAACCCTCATTAACCAATAGTCGCGACCTATCATGAGGGAGCGTATTCACAGTATTCCGAATATTCCATCTCACTTCAACATTACACTTTATTCAAGTGAGTTTAATGTTGATTCTATTGCACCCAAACAAGCCAGTAAATCATCAACCGTATTTCGAACAGTAGTCAGGTTTTCTCCAACTACAAGTATTCTCAGTTGAAAACCATCTTCATTCTCAATAATTTTAGCTTCAAATGTATCAGGATCATCTGCAGAAATTCCTGCCAAAAGAGCATCAACATGACTCTTTGAACCATTAATAGTCAGGGTCGTGGATACGCTCGCCATGGACATCGCAGCACCCTAACACATATCTTTTCTCTTGTCATCGGTTCTTTGTGAATGGTGACCCTGTCCCGGACGTTCCTTTATTGGCGGGCATGGGTGGTGTCAATTCATCGGAATCTCAAAGTATACACTTTGGGCGCAAAGCAATAATTCTAACCAGAGATAAAAATACCAAAGAAATGATGTCTTTAGCTCAAACAATGGGTATTGAAATAGTTGATATCGTTCTACAAAAAGGAAAGCCAAATTCACATACATATATGGGAACTGGAAAATTGATGGAAATCTCCGAAGAGTTAGGGATGTCAGGGAAAGGACATATTTGGAACAATGTTGATCTTATCTTAATTCACAGCAACCTCAAACCCAATCAATTAGTTAATATCAATGATTTAACATCAATTGAAACTTGGGATAGAGTTAGGCTATTACTGGAATTATTTACAATTCATGCATCTTCTGTTGAAGCTAGGACACAGGTTCGTATTGCCAGACTATTAGCAGATCGTTCAGTACTTAGAGAACTCATTCATCGAGAACATACAGGGGAGCGTTTAGGTTTCGGAGCGGGCGGTCAAACAGGATGGAGTAATATTATGACTGCAGTTGGGCACGAAATAGCCAAACTTAGACGTAAATTGAAGAAGATGGACGCCTCTCTCGTTGAAAGAAGGAGGCAGAGGTCAAAATCAGGGGCTTTAACTGTTGGATTAGCCGGATATACCAATGTAGGTAAATCTAGTTTATTTTCCGCCCTTTCAGGAAAGCCAGTACTAATCAAAAATCAATTATTCTCTACACTTGAGACAACTGTCGGAAGAATGGCAAATCAACCGAGAATCTTAATGGTAGATACAATTGGATTTATTGATAATATTCCTGCTGAATTACTGGACTCTTTTTCTGCGACATTACAAGAGTCATTATCTTGTGATATGTTGTTACTGTTAGTAGATGCATCTGATGAGCCAGATGAAATTCGACGAAAATTGGCAACATCTAGGAGAGAACTATTTGGTAGAATTGAAGATGGAAATAGCCACAATACGATAGTCGTATTGACAAAAATTGACCTCTGTTCTGAAGAACAAATTGAGGAAGCAAAGGAAGTAGTACACTATTACAGCCCATTCAAATCAATTGCTGTAAGCTCAATAGGTGGTCAAGGAATTAATGAACTTAGGTCAGCTATAATGACAATGCTACATGGCCCACCAGTCAAAATTAGTGTAAATCCTCCTCAAGAAGAGGGTGATGTTGAATTGGTTGAGTTGATAGCTAGAATTTATCGAGAGGCATTGGTAATTGATGTTGAAGTTAATTCAGATAATACTCAAATTTCAGGTTGGATGGGTAAAGCAAATATGGCTAGAATCACCAAAGATCACCCTGAACAAATCCAGATCAATGTATGAATTACATATCTGAAAGGATTTGCATACGATTATACCATGGCCAAACTACACCATGACTTTCTACAATATCAAATCCATTAAGTCCTTGCATCGATCTAAGTATTCCGTAATTAGCAAAATCAGCGCCGTTTGGATCATCTCCTCCAAAGAATCCACCCTTTATTGCTGAAGACATAGAATCTAATTGAGTCTGTAGATTTGTACGTGGAGGTTGATCAAACATCTTCGCTCGACTTCTACCTATCATTCTCATGACAACTGCACCCAGCCATTTACTAACAATCCTATCTTTAAGACTAAATTTATCCACTTTAGTTACATAATCTAAAGCATGTAACGATGTACGATAATTTTTGTAAATTACAGCAACGATACTTTTACCTAATATTTCATTTGAAAAATTCATCCATTTATCTTGCTCAGCGTCCTCTCCATCTCTTGGAAATTTGTTACCATTATTTTCGTCAATATAGTGTAATATGTCATTTGAGTCATTTACATGAGTCCCGTCAATATCCACGAAAACTGGTACCTTTTTCCAGTCAGACCATTGTAGCTCGGTCTTTTTCATAGGGTCTACCTCGACATTAGAAAATTCAATACCTCTTGATTTTAAGAGCGATTTTACTTTCAATGAGAATGGACATGTTGCATATGTATAAATTGTAGGCTTACCATCGATTGCTTTCTCTGGAACTTTATTCGGTTGAACCCCTCCGAAAGCCTCGCTTTCACTCCCATCTTTTCTGGCCATGATTTTCCGAAAGCAACCTGTATGTCAATGTTCTGTATAACATGTTCATACAAAATCCCTTTTTTGATTTTACAATCATCTATAACTACTATTTCAGTCGTTGACTTATGAAATCCTATGAAGGAGAAACTTCCGCGTCATCAATTATGGCCACGTTGTTCACTTCAGAATCTGTATCAGCAGGCCATCCAGACAAAGTTTGTGACGCCATTTCAGACGCTATTGTCGACGCTTGTCTTTCCATCGATCCACTTTCAAGAGTTGCTGTTGAAACAATGGTCAAGGGTAAAGCCGATAAGGCTGTAATTATTCTAGCGGGAGAAGTTAGTTTATCTGGAAATCCTCCACAATATGAANAAATCGCTAGAAATGCCGCTGCTAAAATAGGATACACTTCTCATGAAATTGGTATGGATGCAACAGACTCTAATTTATGTGAAGTTCAAGTACATATAACTACACAATCACCCAATATTTCCCAAGGAGTTGATGGCGATTCAGATGATGATGTAGGNGCNGGNGATCAAGGAATGATGTTNGGATATGCNTGTACNGAAACTGAAGTCGANGNCGAANTAAGTGGNAGATATTTNCCTCTACCTGCNGCATTNGCACANAGNATTTGTCGTAGATTNGATATGATAGTNCANACNAATGAAATNCCATGGATNAGNCCTGACGGAAAAAGTCAGGTTACNGTGGAATACGANGATTCTGGAAATCCAAGNCATGTNCANACAGTAGTAGTTGCAGNNCAACACGATTCCAAACTNAAAGAAAGNTTTGATGGANGTGAAGAATTNGANCATAANTTTGTCACAGATGAAATNCGAAAACATGTTGTTGAGCATGCNATTCCATCTCATTGGNTAAGNAANGGATANNGGCTTGTAGTTAANGGAACTGGAAGATTCGCAGATCCNGGCGGGCCATATTCAGATGCAGGTATAACGGGAAGAAAAATAATTGTTGATACATATGGNGGAATGGGNCGACATGGAGGCGGAGCATTTAGCGGTAAAGANCCNACTAAAGTCGACCGTTCAGCCGCATATTATTCNNGATGGGTTGCNAAACATATTGTCGCNTCNGGTTTAGCNTCAAGATGTGAAATNCAAGTNGCTTATGTTATTGGAGTATCNCAACCAGTGAGTTTACATGTCAATAGTTTTGGTACGGGAATAATAAGTGATAAAGAGTTAGAAGAAAAAATTAATTCAGTTTTTGATTTCAGACCTTCGGCTATTGTTCGTGATTTGAAATTGAATGAACCTCGGTACAGTATAACCGCGTCAGGAGGCCATTTTGGCCGCCCTTCAGATTCCGAAGGCCATTTNGAATGGGAAAAATTGGATNAAGATAGAATTAGTGCATTGAAATCAAATTAGTCACAGAGGTTACATATTTCTAACCGATGAGCACTTGAATAGGTTGTACGCCCGAGTAACATGGTTCGAGAGCTCGTAAGGCTAGAGGAGATACATCGAACCTTTGGTCCATTGACAATTTTGGAAGGAGTTAATCTAAGAATTGATGAGGGAGATAGGATAGGAGTCGTCGGCCACAATGGTGCAGGTAAGACAACTCTTCTGAGGACCATTTCTAATCAAGATCAGGATATGGGAGATATTACCTTTGCACCAGGATTACGTTTAGCATTCCTAACGCAGATAAGAGATTTAGATGAAGAAGCTACATTAGGTGCAGAACTAAATCGTAGAGGGAGACAATTTCAGGAACTTGAAGATGAAATANCCGAAATAGAAGCAAAAATGGCNANNCCCNCATTTTACGAGGGAGATTGGCANCCTACTATNGANAGNTATCAAGAGCTTCAAGCATTAATGGCAAGNTCAGGAGGNGGAGATGTAGCCGGGCACGCNCAAGAAATATTGAAGGCTTTAGATNTGGCTCANCANCCTATGGAAACAAAACTATCTTCGCTTTCTGGTGGCGAGAAGGCTAAAGTCGCACTTGCTAGACANTTNGTTGGCNTGAAAGAAATAGATTTATTATTTTTAGATGANCCNACGAATCATNTAGATCTACAAACACTTGATTGGTTAGAAAAATTNNTATTAAGTTTCCAAGGNGCTTTATTGGTNGTAAGTCACGACAGGTATTTCCTTGATAGAGTNTGCAATAATATTGTNGAGATTCAAGACGCNCATTCTAAAGGCTATCCNGGAAATTATNCTTCNTATCTCAAGCAAAAAGAATTATTTCTNCAAACTTTAGCAGATAGAATCGATAAGACTCAGAAAGAATTGAAGAGATTGAAAGGTGCTATGAGNTCTATGAAAAGNAANAATAAGTATGACAAATCTATTTCNCAGAAACATTTCATGATAATGCGTTCAGAACGTGAATTGAAATGGTTAAAATCAATCAAACCTAGACAAAGAAGAATGTTAAATTTTTCTTTACAGGCAACAGANAAATCTAGCCTTGAAGTTTTAGATTTTCATAAAGCACATTTGCACTTCAGCGGTATGAAAAGACCCATACTTCATGGNCTTGATGTTGGAGTCAGAAGAGGNCAGAAAATAGGTATTGTTGGCCCNAATGGNGCNGGNAAGACTAGTATACTTAGGACAATTATAGGNGAATTAGAATTGGATTCAGGATNTNTAGATGTCAGACCGGGNGTACAGATTGGTTANTTCCATCAAGATCATCGTTCACTTGATTTTGAGAAAACACCNATNGAGCAAATTCAATTTCTNAAACCTAGAATGGAGTACAAGGATATTAGAGCAATGCTTGGNCAATTTCAATTTACTAGTGACATGGTCAATACNAAATTAAAAAAATTGAGTGGAGGAGAAAGGGCGAGAATAGCTATGTTGAAACTTCTTCTTGAAGAAAATAATATGTTGTTATTAGACGAACCTACAAATCACCTTGATACNGATGCGAAAGAGGCTCTGGAATATGCCTTACAAGAATATGATGGAGGAATAATTACNGTCAGTCATGATAGATGGTTTTTGGATAAAATTTGNGATACAATTTGGGAACTTCCCGGNGACGGNAGTCTTTGGGTATGGCCTGGNAATTATACAGAATATATTGAACGTAAAGAAAAAATGANNTGAAANAAATCNNNTNTTTTTCCTCTTNTGAGGAGTTAATTTGGACNTGTCCGGTNTACTATCTATGTGNNTAGAAGNCTATCGAAGTCNATGATGCCCGTAAGTACTCGAACAAGNAATGATGTTTCGANTGTTNATTTAGANTCTNATNATNGGAATAAATNTAGATTNTCGATTTCTTTGACTTTACTNATGATGCTNTCAATNTTAGCGCCCAGTNTNTCTCCTTCAATAACNAACTTAGATTTGGAAGNTGAGATNCAATATACNGCAAANGGGACTCTTGANGATACATCAACATCNACATTACTTTCNAATCTNAATGCTTCNAACCCGANTGAAGTTATNGGCGTCATGGATGATTCNCAGAGNGTNCATTTAGTTTGGATAGAAAATGGTACANATCATCAATTNTATTTTGCTTTAATTTCAACGAATGGNGTAGATACCGTNCTNATAGATGCAACNCCTGTTGGTAATAATTCATCTACATCANTGTCNAGTCCTTCNNTAGTNATTGATTCTAATTACAGAACGCATATTGTATGGGCAATTACCGATTTAGAAATTCTTTATACAATTATAGATTCTTCATTGGATGATCAAGATGGTGACGTAGGAGACATAGCTTCTATGTCTCTAGTATCTGAGCATACGGTTGCAGTAGGAACGGGAGTTCGAAATGACCCAGATATAGCGATTGACTCTTTTGATGCAACTCATATTGTTTGGGTTGATACTTATGACCCTCAGAGCACATTTTTTGGAGCATCATTAATCTATTATGCGATGTTTGCATTTAATACAACTGGAACTAATTCTTTATCGACAATGATCAGTAATACCATCATCACTCCAGCAATAGGATACAAAGGTAGTCCCGCAATTTCTATGGGTGTAAATAATACTGTAATTGTCGTTTGGGAAGACACACGTGGTAGCTTAATCGAGTATGTCGGTCTGATAGATTCTTCGGGCTCTATGACTACAGAGTGGTTGGATATGTGTGCTGTATTTTATGGTGGTAATTTGAGTAGTGGAGAATATTTTCAAGGTGTTAAACCTATGTTAGAATCTGCTAGTATTACTGTTTTAGAAACACTCTATGCATTAAGTGGACAAATGAGCTTTGCTAGTGGGCAAAAAAACTGTGAGGATGCGTATGAAATAGGAGGTTATGGTGAGGGGCCAAGAAATTCCTCATTGGGTCAAAATTCTTCTGATACTTCAGGAGGTATCCGAGTATTGAATGACGTAATGTTCAATGGTTCTAGCCTGAACATACCCTCTGATTGGGGGTATTACAGTGAAATGTGGGGGCCAGGTTCAACATGGGCTTGCTTATCTTGGAGAGACAATGCAGGAAATATTCCAGGTAATCCTGCAACTCCTAATGATCATCAGTGGAATCCTAATGCGACACGTTTGATTATACCTGTTTCCGATGAGGGGCCGTTTGGAGGCGATCCTGCACAAGAATCAGATGATAATCAGTCAATAGTCGAAGCTCATGATGCTTGTACTAAGGCGGGTATAATTCCTATTGCTGTAGCGGGAACTTCAGCATATGGTCCTTCTACTGCAGCGGGTGGCTCTGATTCAATAGTCAGGTCTCATATGATGGATTTAGTACAATGTCCCGGAACTACAGTCGGAACACAACAAAGAACATGTGACGATTTAAGTTGGGGAACAAAAGATGCAGGTGGCGAAATGTATCTTTACCCATCTGATAATATGGCTAACTTTGAGGGGGATTTCGAAAGTGGTATGCTCACAAACGGGTGGGCTGTTTCTGGAACCTCGAATGTACCATGGTCTGTAGAAACTGCAAATAATGGGCTAGTATATTCTAGTATGAATTTATGTGATATTGGGGGAACTGCAGGAAACCCCTCATTCCACTCAGTTTCATGTAATTATACACAGCCAGTCGGAGAGACAGTAGATTTGACAGTAAATGTGGATAACTGGGCTTCAGAATTCAGTATGGATGTTATTCTTCCAGATGGTAGTGTAGCTTCTTTTAACAGCAGTTCAGTATACAACCATTACAGTGGAGTATTAGTTAGTTTCACTGGTGCAGGTAACTACACCATATTCCTGAATGATTCCTATGGAGATGGAGGGACCTCCGTGTCAGCTGACTATTCTTATGTGTCTCAAGTCAATCCTTCTTCTACTCCTATTTCTGGTACTTATTCTGCTCAATCAGGAGATATTTCTGATGGACAGAGTACAAATTTAGAGTTTGTTGGAATTATGGCCGATGGTGCAATATCATTTTCATATAATGTCTCATCTGAATCGAATTATGACTTCTTAAAGTTCTATATTGATGGTATTCAGATTGCTCAATGGTCGGGCTCTCAAAGTGGTAATTTTACAACCCCAATTTCTCTAGGTCAGCATACTTTGATGTGGAAATATGTCAAAGATGGAAGTGTAAGTGTTGGCTTAGATGCTGCTTGGATCGATGATGTAGTAATACCTGTTGCTAATTACACTGAAGAGTTGAATGCCTTGGTAAATGAAATAGTCGCATTAACTACTGGCAGTGGCTCTACTGAGACTTTCATGACAGTCTTGAATCCTTATTCAATTCTTAGTTCACCAAGAAGTGGTTGGACAACAGGAATGCCAGCAATCAGTATAGATGAAGATACAGGCGAATACATTGAAGATATAGGCCCTGGGTTGGATTATGTCTGGCAAGATAATATTGGATGGAGTACTATAGGGCATTTTGTTTTAGTTAATGATACTCGTTTAACTAATGGATATGGGTGGTCAGTCAATCCAGAAGTGAATGTCGACGAAGAAGGCAATATCCATGTTGTATGGGTAGATGGACGTGATTCTATGCCGGGTAAGGATGCATCTTCTCAATTGCATTATATGCAAATAGATTTGAGTAAAAAAGGCGTACTCGATGGAGAACATGATGGCCTAGATTTGAATCAGGTTGCAGTTGTAACCAATTCAGCAGTACCAGGATCGGATATGACATATGGTGCAAATCCAAGAGTTGATTTCGATAATGATGGTTCAGTGCATATCACTTGGTTCGAATCTTTAGAGAATCCATCAACGAATGAAGAGAGAGTTGAATTAAGGTGGACTAGAATAAACTCTCCTCAATTAAATTCCGACGGTGAACTTATGTTAGGCAAATCTTTGACTGATGCATACGGAGTAATCAATACTAGAGTTATTACTTCCAGCTCAGACAATTTAATGGGTATTTTTGGTAATAATGTACATTCTTCTTCCCAACCAATAGTGAATTTTGATTGGCCAAATCGCGATATCATTTGGACAACCGACGATTGTCTGGATAATCCTGAAGCAGAAAATAAATGGGATGTATGTCTTTGGTCTGAAAATGTTTGGAATGTAGAAATTAGTGCATCACCGAATGAATTAACATTTTTACCTTCTGAGGCATTTAATACTAATTATCAGATAAATGCAATACAATTGCCTGGTGAATCTGATGTAGTGATTATCGATGTAGATGGTTATCCAGAGAATTGGTTTATTGATGCAGGATTTTCAGGTAATTATCAACATACAGCAACACTTATCGAAAATCAAATGAATAACTTTGATCTTTTTATTCGCGCTCCGACATTGTTACAGGTTAATGATAATCAAGAGTTTTGGATCACAATATCAGTTCAGTCTTCAAGCAAAGAAGAAGCTGTAATTACAAAAATGATTAAGATTAATTTAGTAAATAACCAAGACTGGAATGATGACGATTCTGACGGGATTTTAGATGAATATGACGATTGCCAATTCGGCGAATCTAATTGGCAATCTTCAATGTTAACAGATTATGATGGTGATGGATGTAGGGACGAATCTGAAGATTTTGATGACGATAATGATGGATATTTAGATGGCGTTGACTTATGTCCAAACGGTGTAATCGGCGAAATCTTAGACTTAGACTCAGATGGGTGTGACGATATNATTGAAGANTTGGATTTAGATGGNGATGGTGTTTTGAATAGNGANGATCTTTGCCCNNCGGGTGCNCAATATTGGNTAGGNNTGTCAAATGATAATGATGGCGATGGATGCCGAGATGCTGATGAAGATGACAATGATGATAATGACCCATTTTTAGATAATNATGATGACTGTCCCTCCGGGTATTCTTCTTGGCAAGATNTATATTTTGATCACGATAATGATGGTTGTCATGATACATTTGAAGACAATGATGATGATAATGACGGAATAGAAGATAGGGATGACAATTGTCCTCAAGGCCTAGTACTTTGGATTTCTAGTCCTGCTACCGATCAAGATGGTGATGGTTGTTATGATTCAATAGAAGACGAGGATAAAGATAACGACGGTATCCTTGATATCTTTGACCAATGTTCAATGGGATTATCCGATTGGATTTCTACAACATTGAATGACTGGGACTCAGATGGTTGTAACGATTCTTTAGAGGATAATGATGATGATAACGATGGATTCTTGGATTCGGAGGATAACTGTGTTAGAAGCGAAATGTATTCTGACTCAGGGAACTCAGATGGAGATTTGGATAATGATGGATGTCTAGATGATACTGAAGATTTAGATATTGATAATGATGGTATAGAAAACGATTTGGACAACTGTCAAGACAATCCTTCTTCTAATTGGATATCGACAATTTCAGAAGATGTTGATCAGGATGGCTGTCATGATGAGTATGAAGACGCCGACGATGATAATGATGGTATTCTAGATAATTTTGATAATTGTCCAAATAGCATTTCTAGCGGTCTAGATATTGATCAGGATGGATGTATTGATGATGTTGAAGATTCAGATGATGACGGTGATGGAATCCCAGACTCTAGAGACAATTGTCCGACCGGACTAATAAATTGGATTTCAAATAAAGAAACAGATTCAGATCGAGATGGTTGTATGGACTCTATTGAAGACGAGAATATCGAAATGAGTATCGTTCAATTGATGACATCTAGCTCCGTAGTTACAGCAGGTATTTTCAGCATCATCATAGTATTTTTATCAGGTTTAGTTTTAGTACAAAGGAATCGATATAACATTAAGACCGCTCCTGACTATACTGATGAAATTAGTAATAAATTNGCTGAGAGGTCATGGGTTGAGGACGATTCTGAAAAGAGGGTTGATAACTTAAAATTAGTCGGATATTCTCCAGAAGTAGCCCATGCAATTGTAGAAAATGAGAATAACTTATTAGAGGAAAAATAAAAAATCAATAAATGACCATTTTCTTAACCTCAAGGGGGTACTCAGGTATGGGGCAAACCACGATGCGGGCGGTCAGAATCGAATGTTCTCCCACTTCTATTCGACATGACTCACGTATCGAAAAAGCCCTTGAGTCTGTAAGTTGGGATTACAGAGGAAGTCTCGGAATTATCAATGGAAAATTGAGAATAATGGTGGAATGTATTACCACAGATTCTCAATGTCCACAACCAGGGTATAGTATTGGGGGAGTTTCTGTAGTGGAGATATTGGAAGAATGGGCTTCNGAATATCTAACACATCATTTGTTAATTCTAGATTTTGATTCNGATTTAATTGGAAATTTCTTTTCCAATAATGATNTATGCATTCTTTCAGGNACAAATCTAACATCTTCAGGATTGGTTTTACAGNTATCAGGNCGTAAATCATCCATGGTTAATCTCCTCAATTCAATTCAAAATCGAATGCCTGTAGAAAGAATTGTTAGAGCAAGAAACTCAAAAGGTATCACNAATACTAGTACGACATTACAACAACATAAGATAATCAAATTAGCACATAATAGTGGCTGGTATGAAGTTCCTAAAAAAACTTCAATTAGAGATTTAGCGGTTAAATTAGGTCTTTCAAAGTCAACCGTTGCTGAACAGTTAGTGAAGGCTGAAGGAGAAATTGTCAAGCAATTTCTTGACAAATCAAAATAATGTGTAAATACTTTTGAAAATTTTAATTTCTCTTATCAAGGTGTAAAAATGAAAATTCCAGCCACAATACTGCAACAATTTATCGGTATGGATGATTATGAAAGAAGATTAACAATAGATCGTCTTTCTAGAGAATTAGGCCTTTCAATTGTAGAGATTGAAAGTGAAATAATTGATTTTGAGCAAGGTATAAATTCTCCGACTTCAAATTTAAATAATGTAGAACTTCCCAAGAAAGAATCTAATTTTATTGTCACAGAAACCTCAACTGAAGGATCTCCCAATTTTATCACTGATGCACACAAATATAGGTTTGAATATGATCCAAGGAGAGATGCTAAAGAAAGGCAATCAAACGTCAATCAAGCAATCCTATGTCCTCATTGTAATGTAGGCATTGGAATTCCTCCAATACGTCCGATTAAAATAATGTGTCCATCATGTCGTATTGAATCAATATTTGAGAAATAATCAAACTCCCCAGAATTTATTATTAGAGATATTTTCTTCTTCTTGTGTAATTGATTCTACAGCAGTTTTCAAAAGATAATACAAAATTAGTGTAAATAATGGAAGATCCCAATCTGCTGAAACTGTTTCAAAGCTTACAATGTAGGATTGACCTTCAAGAATTTGAATTAATACTCTTAGTGAAGCTTCTGCTATTGTGTAGACTATAGCCCCTCTTCCAAATAGTATGATCGACCTTCCAGTGTAAGTACCTTCTCCCCATCTAACTATGCCTATTGCAAGAGCAAAAGAGAAAACAGCAACTACTAGCCATTGAAGCGCATCTTGAATAGCATTAGACCATATTAGAGCATCTGATGAACCTCCAAATTGTTCAGTATCTGAAAATACTTGAAACATCGTTATTCCAGCAAGGAATACAGAGAAGATAGACATCGCCCATAACATTGAGGAAAAAATTCCTTTCTGTGCACTATCTCTCAAATCAACCATNAGTCTTTCTAATTGTTCTTCCCAACCAAGGCCCTTGGAAAGTATCCAAATTCCAACCAATAATGGCATTACGCCAATTAGTATTCTTCCATTTGGTAATATTAACCCCAATCCGATTATCATCAAGAATATCGATATTGGAACTAGTAATTTTGCTCTCCATCGAGGGTCATCAATAGCCTTTGCAACATAGTAATAGGTAGATTCAATACCTTTTGATTGTCTTACAATAATTTTCTCTAAATGATCGACTCTAATTCTTGAAGTGATTATTGGCATTGATGCTTCATCATCAGCCCCATCCGTGACTAAGATGGCAACATCGGGTTGAAATTCTTTGATCACCTCATCTAACTGACTAGCGATAGCCCTATCACTTCTCGGACCTACACGAACATCTCCTGTTAGTATGGCCACTTCAACCTCATCATTAGGATCTATATTTTCCATCAACCTATCGTAATGATGTAAGGCTCCAAGAATTGCATTAGTGTCAGACTCCTCAGGGTCAGCAATTCCAAGTTTTATCGCTGCTGTAATCGTAGGCTTCCTTCCAATAACAGGACCTCTGATTGCCGCTTTAACTCCAAGGTCATTATCTCTATCTACTGTTAGAACTAAGGTCCTGACCACCCGACTCNCTCCTGTTTGATACGTCTTAATCAAAGTCACCTATGAAGAATTGTCTTCTTTGCTTATATTATTGCTACTTTCCTCGGTAATTACTGTTCCTCCACTATCTTGAAACCTACGTCTTTGTTTTGCTTTAAGGTACTTCAATGGATGAGTTAACCACTCTTGGTCACAAAGCCTATCATCGCCAGGAGATACAGGACATCTTGCACCAGTTTTCAATGCTGCACAACCATGAGGAGTATATTTCCGCTCAAAAATTTGATTTATCTGATAAGTAGTCGTATCGGCGCTATAGTCAGGAGCATTTACGAAGAATCCACAAGTTTGTTCTTGCGATAACCCCATGGCTAAAGACATGGATGCTAGAAAAAGACGACCTGTATGATTTACATTTATTCCCTGATTTAATTCTGCTACAGCAGACTCAAAACAAGGGGGCCAATCATCTCTTACAGCTGCAGTCATAGGCATTTCATCCTTAACCTGCTCAGATAATAATTTACTAACTCTCTCTACCGGGTCAGAAAATAGTTCAGCGAAAGAGTCATCCATTTTATTCATTCTTTCCAAACAACTATTTGTCAAATCTTCCCGAATTCTCTCCTTAATTAATCTAGAAGTTCTTTGTTGACTAGTTTCTCCAGACCCTGGGTCCATACAGACCCAACCATTTTCCACAGGGCGATTAATTAGCCTCCAATAATTTCCTGAAATACGAGGACAGAGTTCAATAAAATCGCTCATTGGAATCCAATAAGTCATATTCTCTCCATGTCCATTTTGATTTTTTTTGATATCAGAAAGATATGATTTTGCCAATAGGATAAAATTTTCTTCATCCATTCCAAATAATTGATCCGCCCTACTAGCTTCTCCTTCTACCCATCTTGATAATAATCGTTCATTGAATGAAGCACAAACCACAAACATGGCATAAAGAAAAGATAGTGATTCTGTCATTTTACCAAGATCTGAAGATAAATCAATTGTTGTTGCAGCATCCACTCCTTCCTTGTGCATTACAGATTCTAGAAGCCTAACCCTACCTCGTGCCCGAACTTCTTCTAACCATGGTTCTTCAATTAAATCATCAACAGTAATTCCATTTTTATTGAGTATACTCTTTAGAAATTCATTGCCTTGAGGTAGAAAAGGATACCTTGCCATTAACGCATCATTTTCGATACTCGGTTTAGTGAGCGGCATTGGCATTACGTGTCCATGAACGACGAGGGTTCTTCAATGCTCACCGACCCCTTCCACTGGAGTTGTGCACATATGTCGATTGGGATTGATATAATTCCATATGATTTTCAATTGATTGAGATACAAGATGATGTACGAACTTTTTTCAAGTGGAATATTGATTCTGATATTGAAAGCGCGCATAAACTTCTCACATCTGTTGAGAGTAATAACATTGAATCTTGGTCTCGTTCTCAAAGAGCAGTAACCTTAGCAATGCTTCGACGAAGATTAGTATTGAGAGATACAAAAATTGTAGTCTTAGGTGCTGCTGTTGAAGAGGAAGAGATACTCTCTATGTTAGAAAACCCAACACTCTTTGTAGCAGCAGATGGAGCAGTGGGTGTACTTTCATCCTTTCCTGAATCGATTTCTGAGCGAGCATGGTCCAGATTAGTTTGTATTGTTAGTGATGCAGATGGAGGTGAAGGCACCATTGAGGCAGTAAAAAGAAGTGTACCTTTTATTCTACATGCTCATGGCGATAATATATCTTCTTGGAGAAATCTTTTACAAATTGCAGCCAATACTTCGAACCCCTCTAGAGTAGTCTTAACTCACCAAACTCCAGATAAGATTGATGGAATGTATAACCCAGGAGGATTTACCGATGGAGACAGGGCGATATGTTTCTTGTTATCATTAGGTGTCCCTATTGAAAGAATAGTATTACTCGGTACTCGTACCGATGTGGTCGGAAAATGGTCAGGAAATACGAATNCAGAAGAAAAACTCGTTAAACTTCAATGGATGGCTAAAATTTTAGATATTATTGGAATGGAATATTGACTATAAGAAATCACTAAGGGTCATGACAGTAACACGATCGTTATTGAATAAAGAATCNGTACTTTCAGTCAACCATTTGACCCTTTGTTCAGTATATTTTCCAACACCATAATTATCGATAATACCTTCTGTNACNTTGATATATTTTCTCACCGCTCCTTCTGTGACAGTAAGAATTACATTCCCACCACACATTGTTGAATCTTCACCTCTTCTAGCAGACAAACCCCCAATTTCTAATTTATGTGTTTGAATACACTTCCCGGCAAGAGGCATTCTTCTGTAAGATTCACCACATTTTACACATCTAACCTTTTGTCTAGTAAATGCGACTAGATTCCCCCTTAAGTCGGGTAAGAAGTGAGATTCGATTACTTGCGACGCGACTTTTTCTACTCTGACACTTCTTAGCAAGGAGCCGATTGATAATTGNCCATACATCTTATCCTCCATCGATTTCAACGTTTTATAAGATGAATTTATTGGTCCCGCGTCTAATTCTCCACATTCATGAGTCCATCCATAACCTCGTAAATCACCGATAGTCCCTAAGCGTGTTTCAACAGTTTCAACATCNCCACTCAACTCACTAGGGTGTGGTTGATTCTGTGTATTTTCATAGAAAGATCTAGAGTAAAAATGTGAACAATCAACATTCAACGCTTCCTTATCTATCTCACTAGGATTTAATCTAGTTGTCAANACAAGAGGNGCNTCCATTCTACCTCCTCTNCCAGATGGTAGAATGTGTTTTGAGAAATTAAGTAATCCNTCCATTAGCATCAGAATACTGTCTTCATCACCATCACAATTTCTTCTTTTTGCTGCATGAAAAAGTGGGTGCGCATATCCTGCGGAAGCAGCNGTCCAACCAATTATTCTGCACAAAACACCTCCTGANGTATGAGGNGCCAAACCTATGGCTAAAGAACCAACAATGTCATCNGCCTTTTCAACATTATAATATGGNTCCATTTTATAGAATCTAACTAATAAATCATCTACGAAATTACATGTAGCAATCAAATGCTCCTCTGCATTCAGCGAAGGAATTATGTCTTGAGGGAATAATTCTAAAATTTGCTCATCACTACCTAGGTNATTTCCATATACATCTTTTTCGTAACCTAATTCATACAATTTTTCCCANGATGTATGAATTTCNTTTGGCNTAAAATGGGTGACAGGGACATCAATCATGTCATATCTAGAAGTTCCATCTCTGAAAACNGAAACTCCAAATTTCCCTCTTAGTATCCCCTTCTCAATCGGTTCAGGAGTCTGTCCTTCAGAAAGGAGTTCTTTTTGTGCTTTAATGAATTTTGGTAATCTATCTAANCCTAATTTTCTCCTTTTCACTTCTAGTAATTTATCAAGCTCCACTGTGGTCCTTTCTCCTCTTCTTCTCCTNAGGTTTGAACCCCTAGATTTTTTCTCAAATGTTTTTCCACCACACTCGGTAGCATCTTGTTCAGATTTTCTATTATGACAAATTAAGTTTGGAGATTCTTTACCACAAGTTTGACAAATTCGTCTTGCCATTTCAACTCTAATTCTACCTTTNCCNGCTGCTTGAATTAGTAATTTCTGACTTCCTCCATTTTCTCCTATAGGATATAATGAGTGAGTCATTGGTTTCAATTCNCTTCTAGCAGATTTTTCTGGNCTNCCCATTCTTGCACCAATCCTACAAGGTACTGAATCTTCCCATCTAAGNCTAGAAATTTTNCGTACTATAGATAAACTTCTTTCNACATCGTTTCCATCTAGGAGNGTTTTNGCATGGATTAAATCTTCNTTATTTTCTGGNCCATTATCAATGATTTTTTTTGCNGCTAAATTTCCAGCNCTTTCTGTTTGTTCAATATCTAATCCTGANTGTCTGGCNGCAGTNGTCGCTTCGACCCTAGCTAAATCTCTTTCATTTTCAATACTAGTGACTCTATCTTCTTCTTTCAAAATAACTTTCATTGCCCATTCAATTTTCCCAATTCTCTCTCGGATATGTGCTTCCGAATTGACACTCTTTCTTATCTTATTTTCATAAATTTCCAATCCTAATCCTTCGATAAGTGCTTCCCAGCAGTTTGTAATAATTATATCTCCATTNCTATGGAAGTGTTCAACTCCAAGGGTCATCAGAGAAGATTTAATCACTCCGTTTTCTTCAACCATTGTCCATCTTTCATTTGATCTAGATATCTGTTTGGGTAGTTCTTCTTCATTGATATTTTCTGGTGGCCACTCACTGACAACATTCGGAATTATCAATTTATTATTTTCCAATCTTGAACTAGAAATTGCTTCAATTAGTTGCGATAAATATGTAATTGGTAAATCAGACCACCATAAATTCCAAGGAGGNGGAATAGCAGTTCCAAATTGAGTTGAAATTTGCTTTATTTGCTCCCAAGTCAATTCTAAATTNCTGAGATATGTAATCCANTCNCTTTTCCTCCATTTCCTTTCATTAGGATCCTCTCCTCCTCTCTTAATTGCCCCATTAAAAGGCAGACCTTTTGGNANAAATTTTATTTCTTGNCCAATTATTTCAGCAAATTTTTCAACTTTATTAGGCATATCTAAAATTTCAGACAGTTCAGAAGCCCACCAATCTTTATTGTAGGCCGATGGGACTAAATTTTTATTATTCTCTAAAAATTCACCGTANCCTATCAAGATCTCCCCAGAATCCCATATAGATTTCACATTTGCAACATTTAATCTCCAATCATCGAGATTTTGTATTTTTCTAAATTCCCCATTATTCATTAAAACCGTAGGCCCATCAATTTCATTGCAGGGCGTAACCGCACAAGCCTTACCCGGTCTTTCAATTTTCATTTGAGTACCTACTGCTAGAAATCCTCCCATTGCTTCCATTGTGACTGGGTTCACTCCTGCTGCTGCCAAACCAGTGATTCTACTTCGTCCATATCTTAATCTAAATCCTCCAGGNTAATTTGGTTCTCCAAAAACAGGCCTACCAGCAATTACATCTTCCATGTAACGTCCATTAGGTGTAATTTTTCTTGGCTTAAAAGAATCCTTTTCTTCCCCCTGANTCTTATTTTTATTTGCGAATTGAGCTATAAATTCCCATCCCTGAATNTTCATCCTTTCTGTATGTTTCTGNACTTTCGGAGCTTTCAGACATAATCCTTCTCCAATTACCAGCATTACTCCTCCCCGAATTCTGGTCCGATATGTACCATTGGAGTTAACTATATTTCTTACTTCCTTGTAACCGGAGCANTCTATCCTTTCAGTTTCCTCTCCATTTACCATTACGGGNCAGGCACGAATAATTGTTTCAATTTCTTCCGGTGGGGGTTTGTACTGTAGACCAACCCGATAAAGTCCAAATTCTTCTTTTACACGTTCAACTTCCTGTTTGGTAGGAATATATCTGTTAAGTCCTAATTCTCTCCTTACCATGTCTCCAATAAGGACTCCGAGAGCTTGCGCAGTCCCTCCCGCAGCTCTAATAGGGCCACAGAAATCAATTGAAAGAAATTCAGTTCCATCGGCGTTGTTTAGAATTCTTACATCTCCAATTCCATCCAGAGGTGCAACTAGTACTGCCTCAGTTAACACTGCCAAACCAACTCTTAGCCCACAATCGATGGATTTTTGCATATCTAATGTTTCTTCATTCATTCTTCTTGCAACATCTACTGCAATTTGTATAGATGCACTCTCTCTATCGGTTGTATTGAGAAGATGCCGCAACTCATTTTCTATTTTCATGCCATCCAAGTAATCTTCGAGTAATTTTTCCGTTCTACTTGCTAAATCAGAAGCCCTAGGAATCTCTATCGTATTTTCGAAATCTAAATTTTTCGCTTTAGCCATACTAGCAATTTGATAAGCATTTTCTGTTCTTTCTTCTAACCATGTTTCGTAGCTTTTTTGCTCTTTTTCTAGACGATCGGAATCGATAGTGAAAGACTTCGAAATCANACTACTCATGTCCTCCCCTCCTCGCCAATATCTNTCCAAGAATNCCNACCGTCCAAGAACATTCAGTGTGAACATTGTCAAAAATTACGTTTAGAGNAGGTAACATTCATTCGATTAACTATCATCGCANGAGAGAGATTAACATGTCGACAAGTGTTACTGATGCAAAAACTCGTTTAATTGAGAAGGTTAGGAAATTGGCCTACATACATTCTCCAGATGAACTATTTACTCTTGCNAGTGGGCGTCAAAGTCCCCATTTCTTTGATATGAAGCCNGTAATGATGGACCCAGAAAGCGCTCATCTTTTGGGTGTTCTGATACATTCAAAAATCAATTCTATGCAAAAAATAGATGCAGTAGGTGGCCTTGAATTAGGCGCAATCCCATTAACNGGAATTGCCATTGCTAAAGCACCTAAAGATTCCAAAATTAGGGGATTTATGGTTCGTAAAGAAGCTAAAGGGAGAGGAGGTAGGAAGACAGGAAATCCGCCTGGAATCGANGGTTCTAGCTTGAAAAAAGGAGATCGGATTATCTTACTCGAAGATGTAACTACAACCGGNGGTTCNGCTCTAAAGGCGTCACTAAGAATGCAAGAAATGGGGTGTGACGTAGTNGCATGTATCACTATCCTAGATAGGCAAGAAGGAGGNGCCGAGGCATTTGAAAAAGCAGGTATTCAATTACTACCTATTTTATTNCGCTCAGATATCACAGGTGAGTGAATGGGTCAACATGAAATTGATAGAGAAAATTTACCTTATCACCCAGAAAAACTGGGTAAAAAAGAATATGTAAGTATTAACGACTACTTTTCTTTAGATATTAGAGTCGGACGAATAATTGATGTNGAACAATTTCCAGAAATGAGAAAACCTTCTTACAAGATAAGAGTCGATTTCGGACCAATAATCGGCGAACTTTCTAGTTCTGCACAGATTACAAATTATCCAAGAAGTGAGTTGATTGATAGACTAGTTATAGGTGCAATAAATCTAGGAGAGAAGACTTTACCGGGTGGGTTCGTATCACAATTCTTAATACTCGGCGCATTGGATCCTGATGGAACAGTTAATCTTCTTGAATTACCTGAAGGTGTACTTGTAGGTTCGACGATTGCTTGATTTAATCTTTGAATCATTTGTGTACATAACATAAACCGGATTTCCTGAATTCCAATCGTTTACATCTCTTGTTATTTTTTGGGTCAATAAATGTACAATGACCGTCATTCGAACCGATATTTTCTAGAGGCGGTTCTGGGACCTTCTGTTGCTTTTTTTTGTCTTTTCTACTTTCAATGATTTTGTCCGTCCTATCTGTGCATTCTTTGCAGAGCAACATACTCTTTTTCTTTTTTGAAGAACTACCTGAAGTAATAGCAGCATCTCCAGCTGCACCTACGCCATCTAATACAAAGCTTCCAGCGCCATCAGTTGCAAATAGTGCGAATGCTCCTACTCCTATGATTACTGTTCCAACTGCAACTTGACCTAGAGTTTTTGCATAGGCTTCTACCGGGTCTTCACCAACGCTTTGACAATCGCTACATATGTGTGCCCAACACCCACCACTTTGACAATTCCAAGCTAGTGATTTATCTGGTTTCAAACATTTATCACATGTGCCAGTCACAAGATTTGATTCTGGATTTTTNGTGAAAACTGCGATTAATCCTCCAATCCCAACTAATCCCATTATAATTTGTAGTANAATACCCCCNCTCATCCCAATCCAAATAGCGCCAAGAATTGCGAAGATTCCGATTCCGATTCTATTATTTCTTTTCTTTTTCAGATCTTCTTCAGTCAGTGTTTGATCTTCAAGAAGTCTGACAGTTTTTTTATCAAAAACTCCTCCTCGGGTTTTTGGTCTTATTCCATTTAGTAGGTCTAACTCTCCAGCATCAAACCAGAAAGTAGGGCAATTGCTACAAGAATCAATAACTACCTTTTCTGCATTCAAAGTTTCATTATCAATTAAACTGATTTTCTCAGAAACTTCTTTCGGTATCTCTAATTCAATTTCGTCCATCTTTGTTTTACACATAGGACAATCACATTCGCCATAATTAGCATAAGATTTTGCCAAATTATCTCTGTTTTCGTCTAAAACATTCCCCTTGGTAATTACCATTTCCATAGATTTAGCAGTAACTCCAACACCCCAACATTGTTTACAAATCAACAAATCAACGCCATCTAAGTCATCACTTGCTTCAATGTAGAGTTCTACTTCACATCGCGGGCAGTCGTGTCCGCTCAATTCGCTCATGATTATACAACGTCGATATCATTGATTAGTATTCTTACGACACCGTACCACCAACCTCATGAATAAGTACTATTTCGACGAGTCATGACTATAGTACAAATGTCAACAACACTTGGTGACATACAAATAGAGCTTTACACAAACGAGTGCCCCGAAACTACAGGTAATTTCCTTAAATTGGTCGATACGGGTTTCTATGATGGTCTTCATTTCCATCGTATTATCAAAGATTTCATGATTCAAGGTGGTTGCCCTAAGTCAAAAGATCCAGATAGCAGAGCAGCAGGAACTGGAGGGCCAGGATGGAACATACGCTGTGAACCATCTGCTCTAGCAAAGGCACATGATAGACCTGGCTTATTTTCCATGGCAAATGCTGGACGAGACACAGGTGGNTCACAATTCTTCTTGACAACNGTTCCAACNCCTTGGCTTAATGGGAATCATGCTGTTTTTGGAGAAGTAGTAAAGGGAATGGATGTAGTTAAGGAAATAGAATCNCAAAAAACTGACTTCCGTGACAAGCCTTTGACNCCNATGCAAATCATTTCTGTAANAAGAATTTAAGNTTTTNATTAATTCTNAACGTTTGACTGCTCTACNATAGATGAAGTTTATTAATAAGTTATTAACNGNCCACANCATGGCAAAGCATCGTGCAGGAGATAGAAGAATCCTCAGTATCAGTATTCCAGAAGAATTAGCGAGGAAATTAGATAAAAAAGTGGGTAAAGGCCAGAATGATGGACGTTCCGCAACTATCTCAAAGATGATTCAGGAATCGCTTAATTTAGAACGGAAATCTGAACCATATACTCCACACAATAAATCCAGGGTCGCTAAAGCAGATGGCGAGGTCAGAATTGAAAAAGATACGATGGGAGATATCGAAGTTCCTTCAGACAGATACTATGGCGCTCAAACTGCTAGATCACTTGTTAATTTTGATATTGGAGAAGATATAATGCCCCACGCAATGATACGTGCTTTNGGTATNTTGAAGAAAGCAGCCGCTGAAACAAATGTAGAATTAGGCGAACTAGATCCAAAAATTGGGGCTTTAATTTCCAAAGCATGTGAAGAAGTAATTTCAGGTTCTTTAAATGACCATTTTCCTTTGCGCGTTTGGCAAACCGGTTCAGGGACACAGACTAATATGAATGCTAACGAAGTTATAGCAAACCGCGCGATTGAGCTTACNAATGGTCGTTTAGGCAGTAAATCNCCAGTTCATCCAAATGANCATGTAAACAGAGCGCAATCAAGTAACGATACATTTCCNACCGCTATGCATATTGCTGCAGCAGAAGAAATTCAACATAGATTGTTNCCAGCTATAATNAATCTGAGAAATTCACTANATACTAAATCTAAAGAATTTTCNGACATTGTCAAAATAGGTAGAACACATTTAATGGATGCAGTACCATTGACCTTAGGGCAAGAATTTAGCGCATATGTTTCGATGTTGGATGCTGATATTTCTAGAATAGAAAATGCACAAATTGATTTGTTTGAATTAGCATTGGGNGGAACTGCGGTAGGTACTGGTTTGAATTCGCATCCTCATTTTGCAGAGAAAGTGGCACAAAGAATCTCTGATTTTACATCTTTGGATTTTGTTAGTGCCGAAAATAAGTTCTCTCAGCTAGCGGCTCATGATGCTATCGTTGCTGCATCTGGTATGCTGAACACTTTATCTGCATCTTTAATGAAAATTGCTAATGATATCAGATGGTTGGGATCCGGGCCTAGATGTGGATTTGGCGAATTGTCACTACCTGCAAACGAACCGGGCTCTAGCATTATGCCTGGGAAGGTTAACCCTACACAAGCCGAAGCTATGACTATGGTGTGTTGTCAAGTAATGGGGAATAANACTGCAATTAGTATAGGAGGAAGTCAGGGAAATTTCGAATTAAATGTTTACAAACCAATGATGATTCATAACNTATTGCATAGCATTAGAATCCTATCGGATACCTGCATTTCATTTTCAGAAAAGTGTATAGTAGGCTTAGAAGCCAATAGAGAAAAGATTTCTCAACATTTAGAAAACTCATTAATGTTAGTTACTGCACTCAATCCATATATTGGATATGATAATGCGGCAAAAATTGCTAAACACGCGCATCAAAATAACTTAACACTTAGAGAAAGTGCATTAANATTGGATTTATTGAGTAATGAACAATTTGATAATTGGGTAAAACCACAACTAATGATAAGTCCAGATAAATGAAAAAATGAGCCGAAGTACCGATAGGTGGGAGCTAGCAGTGGGTTCTGAACATTGGGGGATCATTACCCTCTGCTAACTCCGCAGGGTCCCAGGTTTGTAGGTGCCCTAAGGCCCCTACTCTCCTGGGGTAGATGACTCCGAGACTTCTCGCTCTTCTCTTTGTCTTTTTCCGAATTTTTAGAATCTCTTCTTTCCAATCCGTATTCGCTTATTTCCCTAATTCTCATTAGTTATTTCNACGACTCAGTACTGATCCTCCACGGTTTCCCGCTCTTGTTCTCAATGTGTTTCCATTCAGTTTCTTTTCCCTTTCCTTACGTCCAGTTCTTTTCATCTTCATTTTCCCACATAATAGCCTCAATTTGATTCCATCTCTGGTTTCTCTTCTTCGCTATTGTACCTCTACGGGATAGATTGTATTTCGGTTTATGTTTTCCCCGTTGCCGGTTCGGTTGTGTTTTCCATACTTCTCTGTGATTTCTTTCCCCATCCTTGCGTTTGGTTTTTCCCATCTCAGTTCTCCCGCCGTCTTATCACCCACAGATGATTTGACTATCCCCGAAGCTCTTTCGATCTTCGGTTTTACTGCCTCTTTTTCGAGGCTCGGTTNTTGTGGCCCGCGGGTCGTAACAAGTACGCCCACACCCCTCCATCGGAGCAGCAAAGTTCACAGGGACGGCCTCGGCTCTTAAACCTTTCCCTAATAGCCCCGCAGTCCATCGGAAATAAGGGTTATTTAGGGTATATTTCCAATGGAAAATAAATCATCCTCTCAGCTCTCTTAAACGCTTTTTTAACAAATTTCTTCTCTCTAAATCTTCTACTTCTTCATTTTTCGATTCTATCTTTTTATCCAATCTATCCAGGTCGAAGAGCATTATCATCCCTTCATCATCCGACATGGTCAGATTATTATCGTTTAATCTCATGAACCGAATTCTACTTCGGTGCGAGAATTGATGTTTAATTGATCCATTTTTTTTATCTAACAGATATACTGAATTTTCATTGGTACTAGNGGAAACCCAGAAAAATCTTTCAGACTCTAATATTGAATCTATATTCCCATCTAATTCAACTTCTATATTNTCGGATGTCAATATTCTACCATTTTTATNTCCTACNTGCCAGGACTCGTTATTTGAATTCATCGCGGAAATNGGATCGTTCCCACATTGAAATTTTCTAATCTTACCATTTATTGATTCAACAACAATGCCATTACTGTGACCCAATAAAAATCCTAAATTGGTAGTTATCCCCATATTTACAGGACTTTCTTCTATCTGCCAATGAGAAATATTACTTTTTTCATTTACACTCAAATATCCACATCTTGGCCTACCAATGCCAAGAATAATTTCTCCACTTATCTTGCCGATAAACCAAGGTTTCTCTTCAAATTCAATTTTCCAATTTAGATTTCCATTTTTATCAAATTGAAATAATGTAGTTTCTGTGTAATCTTCAATTTCAATTTCGTATAATGAGGAAGTAACATAGACAAAATCATCATCAACGTATACTAAATCACTGGAACCTTGAATATCTATTGACCATTTTAATTTTCCACTTTCAGTTTCTATTGCATGTAATTCTGCAGAAGCAGTAACATATATTTCATCACTCAGACTTAAGTCAGATATTGGCCCATTGACATCAATGTTCCAATTTTCTTTTCCTGAATCAACATCCCAGCATGTTATTTTACCGCTTTTTGAACCTGCAATAATATATTTTTGATTCATATTCAGTGTAGTGCATTCACTATCGATTTCTCTAACAAATGAGGATAAATCTTCTATTCGCTTCATTTGCATATTCATTCTAAGCCCTACTTAATTTATATCATATATCAACTTAAATTGTATAATCTTTCTACCTTCTCTCGAAGATATTCAACAAAGTCATCAGGTGATGGTGGATGCCCTGTTGCCTCTTCAATCAATTCTGCGGGAGTTACAATACTTCCTCTTACGTGAACATTTTCTCTCATCCATTGTAATAGAGGTGTGAAGTTGCCGGCTCTCATGTCTTCATCATGATTAGGTAAATTCTTTCTCGCTGCGGTCAGGAGTTGAGCAGAATATAAGTTTCCTAACGTGTAAGTGGGAAAGTAACCGAATGCTCCGAATGACCAATGTATATCCTGAAGCACACCTAGAGTTCTATTCGGAGCTCTTATTCCTAGATATTCTTCATACATATCATCCCAAATATCAGGCAAATCATCGACTTCTATTTCACCAGCAATTAGCTTCTTTTCTATCTCATATCTTATCATTATATGTAGATTATATGTTGCTTCATCAGCTTCAACTCTAATTAAACTGGGCTCTACAAAGTTTACAGAACGCCACAAATCTTCTGCAGAAACATTTTCCATTTGTTTAGGGAAATATTTTTTCCACAATGGAAGGGCCCATTCACAAAATTCTTTCGATCTTCCGACTTGATTTTCCCACAAGCGACTTTGACTTTCATGGATGCCTAATCCATTAGCCGAACCGGCAGGTTGGAAGTCCAAATCTCTCGGTCTCCCTTGTTCATACAACCCATGCCCAGTCTCATGCATCGAACCGTATAATGAACCAAATGGATCAGATTCATCATACCTTGTTGTCCAGCGTACATCATCTGGATTAGGACCTCCACAAAACGGATGAGTAGACGCATCCCTTCTTCCTGCACTAAAGTCAAAACCTATTGATTCAGAAATAGATTGTGAAAGTTTCTCTTGCCCTTCTTGATCCCAGTTGTTGCCATGTACCCATGACATTTCCGGCATCTTGCCATTTTCAATAACTTTCTTTACCAATGGGGCAACATTATTTCGTAACTCTGCAAATAATGGATCTACTTTAGAAACAGTTAATCCTGANTCATATAAATCTAATAATGCGTCATATCTGACTTCTTGAAAACCCAAATAATCCGCCTTTTTCCTTGACATCTCAACCATTTTCACTAAATCGTCTCTAAAGAGAGAGAAATCATTTTTTGCTCTTGCTTCAGTCCAAGAAATTTGAGATTTGGATTTATGCTTAGCCATTTCGGCTACAAACTCCGTAGGTAATTTAGTAGCCTTATTGTATGAATCTCTAGTTAATCGAACATTCCCTTTTTGAATTTCATTTAAATTTTCTTCTCGTTCCAGTATATTGAGAAGCTCACCAATTCTTGGATGAGTTAACTTTTCATGTCCTGTTTTTGAAACCCAAGATAGTTGTTCAGCCCTTAATTTTGCAGCCTTTGGTGGCATTAGGACTTCTTGATCCCAGCCTAACAAACCTCCAATTTGATTCACTAAATCAATATCTTTCAGTCTCTCTAGTAGTTCTTCGTAAGCGTCCATAATTCACCGGAATAAGCATATTAAATCAAACCCTTCTACTGTTATTCTCTGAAATGGTTCAGAAATTAACTTCAGAGTCCGAAAGATTCTCTCAAGACTAACCCAATTATGAAGGAGATGAATGTTACAACTAATAGAATGAGCCCCATTTCAATAAATTTACCCTTAAATGATTTATCTTGAGCTACGGATACATAAAAATTAAACAAAGCAATAATGAATAATCCTATAATAAAAGTAATCATTAATGCTTGAAGATGCGGTTCTAAACCAAAAATAACTTGATTATTACTGTCTAATAGTAGATATGGAGTTACCAGTAATAGTACTGTAACAATATATGAAATTCCCGTAAATAATGCGGCTTTAATCGGAGAACGACTTCCATTTTCTTCTTTAGTTGCTAAAAATTCTGAAGCAGCCATACTGAATGAAGCCGAAATACCAGTAACTAAGCCGGCTAATGCAACAATTCTTAATTCTTGAAATGCTAAGGTTAGTCCGGCTAGTGCTCCTGTAAGTTCTACTAATGCATCAGATAATCCCAGGATAATACTACTTAGATAATTTAATGCGTCTTCATCTAATAAAGATAGAAGTTCTTTTTCATGTTCATCTTCTTCTTTTGCAATATCTTCATACCCCAGATCCCGATATTCAGCTGCAGCATTCTGTTCAATTTTTTCCATCAATTTTAAAGAAAATGTTAATCCAAGAAAAATTGCGGTTAGAACATGAAATTGTACTCTAATTATTGAATAATTCACATCTTCATTTGTTTTTTCTTTGAGAATATTATAATGATTGTTCTCTTGTAGAGAGATTTTTTCGAATATTTTTTTATTTTTACTATTTTTCTCTCTATTCGCCAATCTTCTGTAAACTTCCATTTCAGTTTTTTCCATCTTTTGGAGTCGAATTAACCGCCTCCGTTCAACTCGATTCACATTCACTTAGTTAAGTAGGAGTTATATCAACTAATCTATTTCATATTCATTTTTTCGTTTAGATTAGATTATCGAATAATAAACCATTATGGCAAAGCCTCATCAGCAGTTTGATTGGCGCTGAGTATATGCATAAGGGGGTGCTGAGTTTATGCTTGGCTCTTTTGTTTTTTACTCCAGTATTATCTGGTTGTATAGATAATCCCATATCTGAGCCAGAAATAGAGGATTCACATTGGTTACCTGCAGTAGAAGATAGATCAGAAATGCAGTATCGAACCGATGATGTATTCAGTAGAGTTTCAATTAACGGAACATATGCAATTGATTCAGTGAGATCAGTATTTGTCTCAGTTCCATCAATCACAGTTAGTGATGGAGGGGCAGGATTAACAGGAGATGCAGAAGTCCATCTTGGACTATGGTTACCAGTGATTGAAGGTTGTGACTATGATTCTCCAGAGATTCCTGAAGATTGTCAAGTTCCAATCATTGCTGAAATTGGCCCTTATTATGACGATGGAGATGTCGATGCTCTTACTCCTGCAGATAGACTTGGTAGATTTTTAATTGAAAATTTTGTCCCTCATGGGTACGGAGTCGCTCAAGTCAGTGTATTTGGTACTGGAGAAAGTAACCATTGTATGGATCTAATGGGTCTAGATGAACAAAGAGGAATTCATGCGGCTGTTGAATATCTAGGTTCTGCACCTTTTTCAAATGGTGGTGTTGGAATTATTGGTAAATCCTACGATGGTTCAACGCCCTGGGAGGCTGCTGCTATGGGTTCAGAATATCTGAAAACGATAATTCCTATGTCTGGACTAATCGGTGCACATGATTTGATGTGGAGGAATGGCAGTATGGAAGCAAGAGGTGCAATAATGCATAACGGCGTTTATGGTAGCTTTGGCTTGGATGGTGATTTAGAAGATGCTGAGAATGCTTGCGAAGGCTACTTGGAAGGGTACTATGCAGGACCTGCGGCGTACTTATCAGGAGATAATCTTGCATGGCTTGGAAGCGATTATTGGTCTGAACGTACTTTTCTTGATAGGGCATTGAATAATTACAATGGTTCAATCTATATTATTCATGGAATGCAAGACTGGAACGTAGATCCCCATATGGCATTTCCAACACACAATATATTTCGTGATGCAGGTTTTGACGTGAAGGGCCTATATGGTCAGTGGGGACACGACTATCCAGATAGGAAAAGTGGCCATGAAGGACTCTCCAGTGGTAGAGGTGCTGAAGCCTTCCCTTTCACACTTAGATGGGACTGGGCCGATGATTTACTCGAATGGTTTGATTTTTATTTGAAAGAACAGGGTCCACAACCAAGATTAATAGCTGAAATCCAGGATAATATTGGTGGATGGAGAGTTGAAGAGACCTATCCTCCTCTTAATCAAGAATTACTACAATATAACATGGATGATTGTGATATTATTGGAGGAGGTGAAACAATAACCTCAAGTTCTCAATTATCTATAGAATGTCCATTTTTTGATAGAGAGACTAGGATTATTGGTACACCTACTTTCCATGTTGAGGCGACAATATCTATTCTTTCTACTAGTGGACATTTGTTCGTTGAGATGGTTCAAGCAAGCACTGGAATGCACCTAGGTCATGCTGTAATGGATTTAAGGTTCCATAATGGTGGTAAGGATGGAGAGGCACTTTCTCCTGGAGAAACGGTAATCGCTAAAATGGAATTTTTTGGCATGGATGTTGTAATCCCTGAAGGAGATGGTATTCATCTATTGATTACCCAAACAGGTGAAGATTACATTCCAAGCCCAGTTTCAACCATGGCAGTGACTCTAGGGTTAGGGACGAGTAGTATCTTGACGCTACCGGTTTCTAGTACTGACTGTGATGAATTATTCCTTCCTCCAATGCAAGAGCCATATCCACAATGTTTGATTACCACACAGTAGTATCTATTTTGATAATAACATTCCGAACTCTTGATGCCAAATATCCTCTCCGAGATATATGGCGTCTAGTGATGTGAGGGTCAATGTAGCCGTTTCAGATCGTATCTTACTACATCTTTGGGAGCAAGATCATCAAGCAGACCACTACATTGTGACTTTTGAGATGACTCGCCCAGGAATTGCAGAAATTTGTGCTCTTCACTTACCAAATGTATCTCGAACAATGCGGGATTTAATTTCTGAAGGTTTAGTTTCAGAACATACTAGGTCTATCAGAGGCGAGGACCGCCGTCAAAAGACTTGGCAATTAACTGATGAAGGACGTAAAAATACTAGGAATAGGATAGAGAAATTACGCGCTATTAAAATTTTAATTCGGGATAGTAAGGGAAAATTGTTGGAAATAAGGGCTGATGAAGCATCTAAGAAATTACGTACTGAGTTAACTTTGTTACAAGTTTTAATGCACGCTCAACATGAAGGAGTATTAAATTTTGGAGATATTAGATTTGGCGCAATNGTAAGATCNGAAGAAAAAAATCAGCCCGGCTCTCTCTCTTTNCTTTCAGGCGCACATTCAACTTACCATACTCATCCNCCNGATACTAGAGAAGTNCACGGNCGTATTTCTGAGAGAGAAGTCATTGATAGATGGTATAACTCAAATATTCCGATGTTTGTTCTTTCAGGCATTGCAGGTAGCGGAAAAACTACACTGATATCATTTTGGATGAAAAATTTTTTAGCTACCGGAAAAGAAATCCAGGCAATGTATTACCCTTGCCAACCTTGGGATACTTCACTTGGAATTGCTACTAGTTTACTACATCGAATAGGCGTAGATTCAGAGGATAAATCTTCGGATCCTTATGGTATTTTGGAGTCTCTTCCCCTTAAACCCGGGGCAATTTTCAACATTGATATGTTTCGGAGAAGGTTGACGGCTCATTTATTAGATGAAAAGAATTTATTAGAAGATGATGTTTCAAACATAATTATTATTCTTGATGATGTGCATAATATAGGTCCAAACGGTGCCAATTTTTTTGGTTCATTATTACAAGTGGCAGAATCTACAGCAATGCGTCTTTTTCTAATATCACGATCTAATCTCGCATTTTATGATCGTCGAGATGTACATACTAGAGGAAGAGTCCAAGAATTAATTTTATCTGGCTTAAATTTAGATGAAATCAAAGATTGGTTAGAAGGTTTGGATGTTTCAAGTAATTCTCCAGTCGAAGAAATATTCACTGCTACAGGTGGTCACCCCCTGGCTCTTGAGTTGTTAGAAATTTATGGAAATACATTGCATGAAGATTGGCTTCGATTTCTAGATGAAGAAATTCTTGATGTGTTACCATCAGATCATAGGGAATTACTGGCCTTATTAGCAGTCTCAGATACTCCAGTTCCTTGGTTGACCTTGGCAAAAGCATCAAATTTTGATGGTATGCCTCCAAAAAATTTGATAGAAAAAGGGTTAATGTTAGAACTAGAAAATGGAATGTGGTTACACGAAGCACTCCGTTCAAGACTTCTAAGAGAAGTTGGGGCACCACTCGATGAAAGAACTAGAAAATTAGGTTTGAATTAATCCATATATTTTCCAAGCCATTGATCAAACATTGGCTTCGGTCTTGCTCCAGTCATTTGATCTACTGCTTGTCCATTATGAAATAGAACTAAGGCAGGAATCCCTCTAAAACCGAATTTTCCCATCGACAAGGGATTCATGTCTGTGTTAACCTTAGCGATAGTAATATCCCTTTCTTCAGCAATCTGATTTAGGATTGGAGAAATCATTTTACATGGTCCACACCAAGGGGCCCAAAAGTCCACTAAAACCCATTCACTACTTTTTGTCACCATATCAAACTCTGCATCACTTGCTTCGACTACCCGGCCCATACTCACAACCCCAAACTTCGAGTTCTAATTGCCCCTAATAATAATTTGTTATTTTAAATCATAATATTAGTAGTAACGATTGAGTACCTTCGCCTTATCGTATCAATCAGAGGATAGGGCATGCAGATAGCTCCTAGTATACTTACTGCAGATTTTTGCGAGATAGGGGAGCTTATGGACGAACTGATTTCTAATGATATAGATTGGATACATCTAGATGTAATGGATGGTAATTGGGTTATCAATAAGACAATCACTTTTGGGCCATCCTTGATTCGCAGTATTCGTGAAAGAGTGGGTTCAGAGATATTTATTGATTGTCACTTAATGATTACAAATGCGGAAGAAACATGGGAACAATATGTAGACGCAGGAGTGAATCTTGTAATATTCCATATTGAAGCTGTCAGTGATCCGAACTCTCTAATTGATGAGATTCATTCAAGAGATTGTCAAGCAGGAATTGTTCTCAATCCTAATACGTCTGCATCAGAAGTATTACCATTTCTTTCAAAACTCGATCTTGTGCTAGTTATGAGCGTAGTCCCAGGCAAAGGCGGGCAATCATTTATGCCTGATATGGAATCGAAGGTCCGAGATTTCAGAAAAGCTATAGACACCCAAATACAATCAGGAGGAAAACCTGTTAAATTAATGATTGATGGTGGTATCAAGCATCATAATGCTGCTCTAGTGAAAAGTTGGGGAATAGATGTTGCAGTAGTAGGAAGTGGATTAATCAATCAGAATGGTACAATTGAAGAGAATTTGAAAGAAATTACTTCAGCATTGTGAAATTGATGTATTTTATCAGCGAGGTTCAAAGAGGACGGGTGCTAGAGAGTATACATGGTGACCGAAGCGTGGATGGTTTCAGAGATTCAAAAAATAGTTCCTGATGCAATAATTGAAGCGACTGATTTACATGGAAGTGGCGACCATTTCCATGTTCGAGTAATCTCAGATTCTTATCAAGGAGTCAGACCATTGCAAAGGCAAAAACCAATCTTGAATCATTTTAAACCATATATTGCCCAAAATATAGTCCATGCTTTAGATTTAAAATGTATGACTAATGAACAAGCCAAATCAACACTTGATACAGCTTTTGACCCTCACTCTGAGAAAAAAACAGAATTTTTTGGAGTGCATATACGTAGAGAGAATAAGGAGTGAATAGAATGAGTTTTAATTGGACCCCTGAAGAATTGCAAGAAATAGTAGAAAATAATCAAATCGTATTGTTCATGAAAGGTACTCCTGAACAACCAAGATGTGGTTTTAGTAATAGAGCTGCAATGGTTTTAGGACAATTGGAAGAAAAATGGGCAAGTGTGAATGTTCTTTCAGATCCAAGAGCTATACCTTCTATATGTGCTTGGTCAGATTTTCCAACAATGCCGCAGATATTCATTAATGGTGAATTGATAGGTGGTTCAGATATCGCCTTAGAGATGTATGAAAGTGGCGAACTTCAAAAGATGATTTCCGAATCTTTAACTGAGTGAGATGAAAGTAATGTCGGTCTCCGAAGACCGAAAAAATATGTTTATTGCACTATTTGGCTCCACCTTAATTTCTTTTGCACCACTTCTGTATCAGTATTCAGAAACTAACCCAGTAACTGGTGCATTTTTCCGAATGGTATACGCACTTCCCATATTGATTCTAATTATCTATTATCGAGGTTCAACGGATACTCGTAGTCGTGAATCNCGTTATTTGACATTTTTTGCGGGATTATTAATTTCATTAGATTTCGTAGGTTATCACACTGCTATAGATTACATTGGTACGGGCATAGCAACTATGATTGGTAACTCACAAGTAATAATTGTCACATTAGTAAGTTGGAAATTACTTGGAGAAAAGCCGAATAAATCAATTCTTTTTGCTTTACCTGTCGTTATTTTGGGCTTGGCTTTAATTTCTGGAATTTGGGATGATGAACCTTATGGAAAAGATCCATTCAAAGGAGTCATAGCTGGCGTTTTTGCAGCAATTTTTTATTCTTCATTTTTAATTGTATATAGATACTCGAATAGAGAATTTGCTCCAGCACAAAATCTTCAGTTTGATGCTACTGCAGGTGCTGCATTCGGTTTACTTATTATTGGATTAATGCCACTAAATTCAATTGGTGTTGAACCCCTAAATCTTCACCCTAGTTTCCCAAGTCATACTTGGTTAATTCTATTAGCAATTTGCTGTCAAGTATTTGGTTGGATTGCAATAACTTATGCCCTACCTAGACTTCCCGGCGCTAAGACATCGTTCGCAGTTCTTTTACAACCAGTATTGACAATAATTTGGGGATTATTAATTCTAGGTGAAGAACCATCTTTGCAACAATCAATGGGAATTTTACTTATTCTAGGCTCAGTAGTTTCTGTAACGATATTTGGAAATACTAAAGTTAACACTGATTGAAATTAGGTGTACAGGGCGAGAGATATTAGCGAGGGGATGGGATGCACTCAGCAGAACCTTACGACCTGTACGATATCTGATGTGGGTTGGTAATTCATAATCCTTATTCGATTATACATTAAAATTACTAGAAATTCATATTTTCTTACTTAGAGAACAGTTAGTACTTCAGGCCCTCCGTCAGTAACAATTACAGTATGTTCAAACTGACCTACATTTCCTCCATCAACATCTCTTAAAGCTTCATAAACTTCTAAAAATCTTATTGAAGTCAATTTTTTTGTCATTGCTTTCCATTTTCTTTGTAGAGATTCTTCATCTTCATTTGGAAATGGCTTTTCAAGTAATGGATATGCCCACCTCGCGGCGAATGGTAATGTATTATAGCGCTCCTCGATATACCTAGCCATTGTTGCACCTAGTGGTTTTAATTTACCTTTAGATAGTGCTTTACGTATTGAAACATCACCAGTAACTCTCAGAATATTGGAAGATCCAGAAGGAGGTATATTTTCTACCATTCCTGAATTTCCTGTTGTATTAAACGGCTCGATGGCATAAACTCCTCCTGCTTCAGCACTTCCTTTGAAACCGGAGTTGGGTCCACAATCAAACGAAGGTATAGAAGTGCCTGAGTGTAAGTTCCATCTTTCTAATTGATGTCCACATAAATTTCTGATTGGCTCAAATCCAGCATCTTTTGTTACTTGCTCAGCAGCTTTGCCTATTTCATTCCAAGGAGTTCCTGGATGCATTTTTTCTATTGATGCGTCTCTAGCTTCTTTTGCTGCTTTGATCTGCTCCGTATGGTTATTTCCGTTACCAACCTCTATTGTTAATGCATTATCTGCGAGAGCCCCTTTAATGTGTACCCCCACATCTAATTTAACTAAATCTCCTTTTTCAAATATCATTGGCTTATCCCATCCTTCTGGGGCTAAGTCATTATGGCTTGATGTAAAATGAGCTGCAATATCATTTACTGATATTGTTACAGGAAATGCTGCCTGTCCACCATGCCTCCTGATAAATCTCTCAGCAGAATCTATTACTTCAATCCAAGTTTTCCCTTGTTGAATCTCATCTTTAATCCCCTCNAAGGTTCTTCTTGCTACGTGGCCAGCGTCTNTCCACTGTTTCAAGTCCGCTTCTTCCACCATTCTAGAANCTCCTTTTTNGTAACTAAACCTTCNCTCAAAACCTCAATCTCNTNAACGTTGGGTGATGTAGAGACCGTATACCATGATATCAAGGTACTGGGTGNNCCTCCCGGNCAAGTTCCTGATANATAGGATATTTTATTTTCCGANGAAGAAAGNATNTNTGCAGCCATTTCACAATCTCTCAAAGGCTCAGTTCCACTAATATTAGCTGAAGTTGCGGTGAGAGGTCCAGTTTTCTCAATCAATTTTTTAGCAATTGGATTAGCTAGAACTCTTATTGCAATTTTTTCTCCGCCTAATCTTTTATCCAGTGGTTTTATTGCAGGAAGAATTATTGTTATAGATCCCTCTGGAAATGATGATAAGAATTCTTCTAAATCTTCTGTTAAATGAACTAGTTCAGATGCTTGCTGTAGGTTACTAACNCCTATNCTTACTATCATNCCCTCCGGTCGTTTTTTNGCGTCATATAATTTTTCTAAAGATTCNGAAGTTAGAATACATCCTAAGGCNGGAAGAGTAGTTGTTGGATAGACAATNCAGTTTCCTTTCAATACNTCTTNAATTTCNTTATCCAATACCTCACCTCACTTGATATGCTTTCTATTGGCAGGAGGTAANGAATTTGCNTGAGCNACTATCGAACCAACTCGTAAATCAACATTGGACTGATGAGTATGTCTTTGAGATATTCGTGCCAAGTCATAGGCTCCAAAGTATAAACTAAAAGGAAATATTAGATATACTAATTTCTTTAGTGCCCTGGTTTCCCACATTTTGTTTGTCATTTCTGAACCATCTTCTGCTAGAACAGCTAAACCCATGAGTTTTTGACCAAAAGAACGAGAATAATACAAACCAGTGTATTTCCAATATAACCAATGAGAAATTAGTATAATCACAGCCATAGCTAACGCATGATGAAAGTTNGATGAGGTCCAAAGAGTAAGATTCCANGCATTAATCATTTTTCCTTTNGAGATAATTAGTAATATTGTATTTACNATTGTCGTATCCAATACAAANGAAGCNATTCTTCTNACTCCTGACGCTAAAATAGTTCCTTCTGGTACCGGCCAATGTCCTCCATCTTCNGATACCAAAGCCTTNGCAAGCGTNGTGCCTCCTTTATTGATAGAAATAGGTGAATCATGGTTGTCCATAGTACATCCTCAATTCATTCCCAAGAGGTGCCACGCCTCAAACTTCCTATCACGAACATACTCTAACCAAGCTCTCCAATTATCATCACCACGCAACGTTGCAGGATCTCCGATTACAATCAAACCTCTTTTTGCTCTGGTTAATGCGACATTCAATCTTCTTTTTTCTGATAGAAAACCAACATTTTGCTCTGGATTCGATCTTACACATGAAAAAATAATCACTTCTTTTTCTCTACCCTGATATCCGTCAACTGTTTTTACCTCGACATCATCCAGTTTTTCATTCATTGAATTCCGAATAGCTCTTACTTGGCCTGCATATGGAGTTATAATTCCGATATCTTTCTTTGTTATTTCACCTGCTTCCAAAATATCATTCAAGATTTTAATCACCCANGAAACTTCNGATGGGTTCTCTCTAGAGGTNCCATCTGGAGAAACGACTTCTCCGCCTTCAACAGGAACAAATGCAACAGGNTTCTCCCAATCNGGCCAAATNAANCCTGCAGGCGCGGGGCGATTTTCTGANTTTATACCATCATCTAACTTATCAGAGTAGAAATGCTGATTCGGGAATTTTGAGATAGCAGGATGCATTCTGTANTGTGTCGATAGGAGNAAAGGNTCAATNCCAAGATCNACTAATCTTTCAAATAATGATCTTTTCAGACCCTTTTCTTCCGCTCTGAATGATATCACTGTTGGAGGTAGCTGTTTGTGATCTCCTACNANTACAACTTGTCTGGCCCCCCTCGTTAATGGAACNAATGATGCAGGTTCTGTAGCCTGTGTAGCTTCATCAATTAGTACCTGAGGAAATCTTCTTCCATCCAAAATCTCATTACCTGCACCTATACATGTGCAGCATACAACTTGTATTCTATCTAGAATATCGTCTCTAATTTGATTTTCAATTCTTCTTATTTCTTTCCANCCTTTTTTGATNTCTCTGTAGGCNAAACCTTTTTCTTTCCCTTTCAANGAATTTATTCTTCTNTTCAATTTTTCNTTTAAATTTAATTGAGTATCTAAATCTCTCCTTAATGGATGAGTTTCCATTTTCGCATCCATGGTAGCCATACGTAGTTTTTCTCTAACTTTAACCGGTTGNCCTAAACGTACAACCCTAACTCCTCTGGCCAGTAATCCTTCTAGTAAATTNTCGACTGCNACATTAGAATCNGCCACCGCAAGAATGGTCCCGATATCCATTTTTGCCCATGATTCTAGTATCCTAACTGCTGTATGTGTTTTTCCAGTTCCTGGGGGTCCTTGAATTAGAGTCAATCTTCTTTCAACAGCAGCCTTAGATGCAATTAATTGAGGNTGATTTAGATCATGTGCATGNGTNGTTGTTCTACCNCTAACTCCTCCAAGTTCAGGAGTTAAACTAGCNGTACTTTTTGGATTATGNACCATTCCAAGTACTAAGTCTCTCAAAGGAACTCCTCCATCTTCATCAAAGATACTATTTAGAGCATCTCTCATTCGATCGAAAGCAATCCTATTTGCTCCCTTATCGATTCTCCATGTATGTTTCCTGATGTCTTTAGGACTTTCAGAGAAAACAACTTTTATCGATGTTCTCGAAGTTGAATATATTGTTCCTTCAAGAGGTGTTTCTTTCAAAGGATCTTTACGTGAAATTAGTACTATATCTCCTTGTCTAAAGCGATGAAATCCCATATCACTTCTCTTTTTATTTGTAAATTTAATAATTCTCTGGCCGAATAACCAGCCATCATTTTTCCCAATCAAATCAAATAATGAAATCCCATTTTCAATTAATTTTTTTTTGCTCCAATTTTGTAATTTTTGCTTAACATTATCCATCTCATCATCTAATTCCCATCTGATAAGATTTAGATATAAATCATGATGATCTTGGCTTCTATTAAATTTCACAGGAGGGGATTCAGAACCTCCTTGCATGATTCATGCAGTCACGTTTTACACATCACGCTTTCTAGTGTGTATTCAGAAAAAAATGATTTTTTGAATTACACTTTCTCACGTGAGGATTATACGGTATGTTTTGTCGAGTGCGAATGTCTGAGGGGATGCAGGGTGTTCGATAAGTTCCGAAATTGGAGAAATACCGAGGCACCAGGGGTATTATGTCCTGCTTGTCAACACAAGAATAGTGAGGATGCTAATACTTGTGAATTATGCCTATATCAGATAAAAAAACCATCATTTCAACAAGATTCTAATCTAAATGAAGAAATAACTAATGATATTTTTGATGATCTTCTTGGTGATTTTGAAGAGGAAGAAGCAGAAGAAATTATTGATTGGTCTAAGACAACTTTTCAGATCGATGACGTGACAATTGATGTGCAACAATATGATGGGGACGACGGAATAGTAGTTTCGAAAAATCCATCATTTGCCTTGACGGTAGACAATCCAGAACCGATTGAAGAAGATGAAGAAGAGTATGTGTTAAAACCTGAAGATGCTCCCGAATTTGTAACTAAATTTGAAGTCCCTGATGAAGAATTAGATACAGTTGAAGAGATTTCATATAAGCCCGTTGAGTTAATTCAACCAGTAGGCCAAGAGCCTGATTTTGAGTCAGATTTTGTACAAGAACCTGAACATGAACCTGAACCAGAACCTGAACAAGAACCA
>NZDA01000034.1 GCA_002686525.1 Methanobacteriota archaeon
TTTTATAAAAATATCTCAAATTCAGACTATAAAGATAAAATAGATAAAGACTTTATAAATATAAAGAATAAAGAGGTCTGGACGGAACCTTTCACAGGTATCGATTTAATTTTAATTCCTGGTGGAAATTTTAAAATAGGAGATCATTTTTCAGAAGGGGATCAGGATGAAAAAATAACAAGAAGTATAGGAGTCGAAACTTTTTTCCTTGGGCAGACAGAAGTTACACAAAATGAATGGAGTAAACTTATGGATACCAATCCATCTAGGTTCAAAGGAAGCAATAACCCAGTTGAAAAAATAAGTATTAATGATATTAAGGAGTTTATAAATAAATTAAATCAACTACACCAACATAAATTCCTCTTCAGACTTCCAACTGAAGCAGAGTGGGAATTCGCATGTACTGAGGGTGGCCTAAGAGTTCGTTTTTGTAATGGTAAAAACAGTTCTAGAAAATCAGAAATTCATTTTCGTAGCGATAAGACTTCTCCTGTAAAAAACTATGCTCCAAATTCATTTGGACTTTATGATATGAGTGGAAACGTTTGGGAGTGGACATGTTCTGAGTATTCATCAAATTATAATGGTAATGAGGAAAAATGTTCTTCAAATTCATTTTTTAAATTTAATACTGTTCGAGGAGGATCTTGGGATTCTGATGAAAGAGGGATACGAGGTAGCAATAGAAATGTAATCTATGGAGGATATGGCCCTTCCGATGTTAACAGTAATCGTGGATTTAGGCTTGCTAGAGAGGAATAATCATAATCAATAAATTAGATTTTTTTTAAAATTATTAATAATAGTAATTTAATCAAAAAAAAGCATATAATCCCTAAATGTACCAATATATAATTAAACGTATTTTATTTATAATTCCAACTTTTTTTGGAGCTTCATTTGTTGTTTTTTTTCTATTGCGATTGATCCCAGGAGATGTATGTGAACTTAGACTTGCTGGGACTGGACTTTATGTTGATCAAGAAACCATTGAAATCTGTAGAGATAAACTTGGATTAAATCAATCTTTGATCAAACAGTTTATGGACTTTGTTCTAGGTATTCTGACTTTCGATTTTGGTGATTCAATGTGGACTGGTAAACCGATTGTTTATGAAATTGGACTGAGATTCGAACTTTCTTTGCAAATTGCAATTATGGCTACCATTATCTCAATTCTCATAGCCATTCCACTCGGTACCATTTCAGCTATCAATCAAGACACGTGGATTGATTACATTGTCCGCAGTATAAGCATTGCAGGGATTGCCATTCCCTCTTTCTGGTATGGGATCCTGATCATTCTTGGAATTTTGATTTTTACTCAGAATTTGTTTGGAGAACCTTGGATACCTCCTCTTGATTATGTCCCAATTTGGGTTGACCCATGGCGTAATTTATCCCAATTAATTTTGCCAGCACTTGCCATTGGCTATCGCTATTCTGCTGTCACCACTCGTATGATGCGTTCCGCGATGCTGGAAGTGCTAAGAGAAGACTTCATCAGAACCGCAAGAGCTAAAGGACTGCTCGAATCAATAATCATCAATCGTCATGCACTTAAAAACTCTTTGCTTCCAGTGGTAACGATTATTGGGATCGAATTCGCGTTTTTGATGGGAGGTCTTGTTGTTACGGAGCAGGTATTTAATCTTAATGGTTTGGGAAAGCTTTTTGTTGATTCAGTAATGAGTTCTGATTATGTAATGACTCAATCATTAGTGATGGTTGTTGTAATTATATTTGTTTTTACCAATCTGGTTGTTGATATCTTGTATGCTTTGCTGGATCCAAGAATTAGATATGTTTAAGCTTTTACTTAATTTAAATGTTGACAATGGAATCATGAAAAGCCCTAAACTTCGGATCTTACCTGTGCTAAGGATAAATGTTATTTTCCCAGGGACTCAACAATTGTTTGGATAAGTTTCTCTCCTGACTCACTATTGATGGTGAGTCTTTATAGCCAGCCTCTTTAGCCGCCAAAGTTCCATTGCCGAGTCGACAATAGGCTTCCACAAAATGTTTTCGCTGTTCTGTCAAGTGTGCGTGTTTCATGGTTTATCTCTGTTAAATTTCATAACACCTAAATCACCCTCCGAGTAGAGAGGTGGGATATTCTTAAGACACGAAAAGTGTGTTTTTGTGCCCCACCCCCAATTCGTTACATAATGTAATTTTATAACAATTAATCGTGAAATTGAGAACTATGCTTGATGATGAGTTAGTCTACTCAGGCCTGATAGAGATGCAGCAGCTGGATGCTCCGGGGTAGGCCCCCCGTGGACGCACAGCCACCCACCCCATTTACATAAAGTAGTTAGTCGCAGTTGGCTTCTTTCGGGAACTTTTATGGAAGCCTAGAATCCTTAAGAAATTCCTAATTCTTTCCCCCGATATTCATGAGTGGCAGGGGAGAGGGGCTGTTCCCGTCCATGAAATAAATTTTTGATGCTGGATCCTTTGAAATCGACTTCAATGCCTCAAGTGCCTGGAGTTTTACATAGTTAGGGTTGTTTCCTATCGCATCGTTGATCTTCTCGATTTCATAGGCTTGCGCATCTGCAAGAACCCTTTGTTTTGCAGCCTGCTCTTGTGCGGCTTCACTCTCTGCCTTGGCAAGGGCAACCTTTTGCTGCTGTTCTGTCTTGAAGCGCTCTAGTTCCGCTTTTTGTTTTTCGACTTCCTGTTCACGCTCTTTCTTTGACTCTATGGCTTTTATAATGAAAGGAGGCAGAGATATATCCCTGATCAATACTGCACTGACTTTAACTCCTTTCGGTCCAAGATAATCGGTCAATCCTTCTAAGAGAGATATCTGCATATTTTGCTGAGTTTTTTCAGAGAAAAAGTCTTCTGCTCGTTTGATGGCTTTACCCTGTTCACGCAATAGGGATCTCAACTTTGGAACAATATGAACCCTCAGAACATCACTCGCCTGCCCGGTCTCTTGAAGGATTTTAGGTGCACTCTCATTGATCAGTCGAAACTGGACGCTGACCTGAATTTTGGTTTGAAGTTGGTCCTGGGAGGGAACATTCGCCTCTTCTAGATGAGATTTTTGGCGCACATCATAAAAGTACCATTCATAAAACGGATTGACTGGGATATGAAGACCCTCTTCATAAGGATCTTTTTGAACTTCCCCGAAGAGGGTAGCAACAGCGACGTAGCCTGCAGGGACCTTCTGGTAGAGGGAAGAAGCGAACCATAAGAAAACCACTACTATGACTCCCAGAAAAATGAGTGATGTTTTTAGTTTATTCATAACAGCTTTTTTATATTGAGAATTTTTTGATCAGATAGTGCTCATTCTACAGTCAATGTCCATTGTGTAGACATTTTCTTAAATCATGGTTCTATCTTTCACATATTATTTATTAACTCAAGAAATTGAGGTGCTTATAAGTATAAACAGTTTTTTTTAGGAATTTGTTAATTAAAATTCAATCAGGATTTGGCATCACACCAGTAGGGCACTCCAAAGAGCGATCAACCGAGCGCAATGTCTAGGTCAGTGTGGAGAATGAGGATTGATGTAAATTATCAACAAGAAATAGATTCTTCAATGACTACACATGATTCAATTAACCTCCTCATGTCTTTTCTTAAGCTAGAAATATCAGAAGAACTATGAACGTGATCCAATAATGAGAAATTACGATGTTTATGTTCCTCATGTGTATGCGGCTCATGTGTATGTGGCTCATTTTGAGCAGTTACAGATTTTGGTTCTAAAAATTGGAAAATAACCAAAGTCCAAATTCCNAAACCTATGAATATTNCAATAAAACGGTCATTTTTACCCATAATGAACTCCATTAAGGTTAGTTATAAAAGGATCAACANAGGTAACAGTGGAAAANGAATTTTGATAACTTTTGTGCNTTATGGATCTCTGGTCCAGTCCATCGCGCCGAAGAGTGATCAACCGAGCGCAGTATCTTGGGGCAGCATGGAGATTTAGGTTTGAAGCATCAAACATGGTAGCGTAGAAAGGATTCGAAACTCTGAACTTCAGGTTATAGAATTATAAAAATGTATATTTACATTGCACGTGAACCTTTTCTTTTTTTGAAATATCTTTGTTTATGCTTGCTCTTATTTTTTTGCCCTAAAAACACATCAAAATTAGGTTCATAACCTTCTAAAATTTCTTTTGGGATCTTTTGCTTTAGGAGCTTTTCTATATCATCTAAAAGATTTTTCTCTTCCATACAAACAAGTGAAACTGCCATCCCTTTATTACCAGCTCGACCTGTACGACCGATCCTATGTATATAATCCTCTGGAACATTTGGAAGATCATAATTAACTACGAAAGGTAGTTGATCTATATCTAATCCCCGTGCTGCAATATCTGTTGCTACAAGAACCCGCAAACTTCCAGTTTTGAATTCTCTAAGAGCTCGGTTCCGAGCTCCTTGACTTTTATTGCTATGAATTGCAGAGGATTTTAGACCATCTCTCTCTAACTGCTGAGCAAGTCGATTGGCACCATGTTTGGTACGTGTAAAGACAAGTACCTTTGACCAGTTTAGCCAACCAATTCTATGACTAAGCAACTCCCGTTTGCGTTGTTTGTCAACAGGATAGACTAAGTGTTCAACAAGCTCTGTAATAGAATTTAGCTGATCAACTTGGATCCGTTCAGGAAGATTTAACAAACCCTCTGCCAGTTGGTTAATTTCCTTGGAAAAAGTAGCAGAGAAAAGTAGGTTTTGACGTGAGCTTTTACTAGGAAGCACAGCAAGAATACTCCGTATATCATGGATGAACCCCATATCCAGCATCCGGTCTGCTTCATCCAGGACAAAGATTTCAATCTTAGAGAGATCAACCGAGTTCTGACCAATGTGATCCCTCAAACGCCCTGGAGTTGACACTAAAATATCAACCCCCATTCTTAGTTGTGCTTTCTGTGGATTGATCTTCACTCCCCCATAGATTGCTTTTGATTTAAGTGGTAAATGAGATCCATATTTATTTATGCTCTCGTTTACTTGTGCAGCTAATTCACGTGTTGGAGTTATAATAAGGGCACGAATTGGAGATTTCCCTTTTGTGTTGGATGTTTTACTCAGGCGTTGCAACAAAGGTAGGGTAAAACCTGCTGTTTTTCCAGTGCCCGTTTGAGCGCCAGCCACAACGTCTTTGCCTGTCAAAATGAGAGGGATCGCCTTTTGTTGAATAGGAGTTGGATTTGTATAGCCTTGATCGTTAATTGCTCGCAAGAGTTCAGCTGATAAACCATAATTTTTAAATGACATTTTTTTTATTTATCCTTTATTGTCTTAAATACAATAGCATTGAAGAAATTTTGATTGATTATAGAATTTATTGAATATTTATTTTTTAAATTAATTTTAAATCACTGAATTAAATTAAACTACATCACCACCTCCTGCTCCAGCGATTACAATCGTTCCATCTTCTTCAAGTTTTTTGACAACTTTAATGATTTTTTGTTGAGCTGTTTCAACATCAGAAACTTTTACGGGTCCTAGATTTTCCAGGTCATCACGAACCATTTCAGCAGCACGAGTTGACATACTACTGAAGATAAGTTCTTTAATTGCATCACTAGATGTTTTCAATGCTAGTACCATATCAGCTTGATCTACATCTTTCATAACAGTTTGCATTTGCTTACTATCAATGAGCGCTAAATCTTCAAAAGTAAACATTAACTCTCGAATCTGTTCAGCAAGATCTGGATTCGATTCTTCAATGGTACTGAGAATTCTTGTCTCCGTAGCCTTGTCAACTGAATTAAGCATTTCAGCTACTGGTTCTATTCCTCCAACTTTTGAACCCCCCGTTCCTGCAGCCTTCATTTCTTCTGTTAGAACATCATTTAGTTCTTGAACCACACCAGGGGGTATACTCTCCATTGCTGCCATTCTATAAACGACATCAGCTTGTATGCTTTCTGGAAGAGTTCTAAGTACAGTTGAAGACTGCTCTATATTATTCAAATATGATAATACTAAAGCTATGGTTTGAGGATGTTCAGTACGGATATAATTTGAAATTATTACTGGCTCAATAAACCGAAGAGCATCTAAACCACTATCTTGACCTGTCGAACTTAGATTGTCTGCAAGTTCTTTTGCTCTGTCTGGCCCTACAGCTTTGTTTAAAGCATTCCTAATAAAATCAGGAGACGAATTAATACTAACCCCTTCTTCCTGTGTAACAGAATTGCGGTAAAATTCCTCTAAGACAATATCTACTTCTTCTGGAGAAATATCAGTAAAGCGGGTCATAAAGTAACCGACCTGTTGGATTTCAATTTCCTCTAAATTTTTTAATACATCTGCAGCGGCATCTTCTCCTAATGCTAATAGTAAAATTGCCGCTTTTTTTGGGCCTGTTAATTTACCAACACTCATAAAATTTAATAGGAAAATTATTATTATTCAACGCTATCTATAGGTGTAAAATGGGATTAAATGATAACAATATTTACTTAAAAATATTTACAATATATGGAAACTTATCTTAAGTAATTAAGATATACTTCTAAAAAGAAGCCCTAAAAAATCAGAGATTACACCGAGTTTCGGGCAATTATGGGATTCCTAAAAATTAGAAATTGGATCAAAGATA
>NZDA01000035.1 GCA_002686525.1 Methanobacteriota archaeon
GGCAGTACATGGCTATTAGCTGTGATTTTCTTAACATTAAAGATGATTGAATGGTTCATTGGCTTCTATGTACCAGAAATTAGTTTCCTTGGTATTCATGAACATGATATTAAGTCACTTGTAGCAGAAGGATATACGATAAATGCAGATCATTATCATCACCATGACTGGGTTGATGAAGCGACAGGTGCAACAATGCTTGCGGACATTAGTGTGGGTGCATCTACTTTCTATGTTACAACAGGAACACACGGTGTTCACGTCTTCGGAGGAATTGTCGGACTTACATACATGACCTACAAAGCTTGGACTGGCGGTTACACTCCATCAAATGCTGTATCTATCGAATATTTCGGTCTATACTGGCACTTTGTTGACTTAGTTTGGGTAATAGTATTCCCATTCTTCTATCTATATTGAGGTGAAAAAAAATGGGAGCACATAAAACAATAATGGGTAAAGATCTGTATTGGATGAACTTTTTTGGATTAATGATACTGACACTGATTGAGGTAGCAGCAGTAGGTTTGGATCTATCNCCTGAAGCTACAGGACTGANCTACACTGAGAAAGAATTGACNTTATTCATATTAGTNGGTATTGGACTTCCAAAGTTCATAATGATTGCAGCGATTTTCATGCACTTGTGGGGAGATGAAGACTCTAAGATTCTGACNCTAACTGCACTATTTCCTGCATTNTTCATNATTGTAATGATTCTATTCATCGGATTAACTCACCCTGAAGCAACCACTGGATTGCCTGAATGGTGNAGACCTGGATNTTACAGTTGATGATTGTAAAGTTCATTTCTAATGAGTGATTCGATNGAACGCGGCCGAGATCGCATAGCCCGGTATTGCGGTGGATTTGAAATCCACTGTCCATTGGACGCGGGGGTTCAAATCCCTCTCTCGGCGCCACTATTATTCATTAGGAATTGATNTTGCACCACGTACTGTGATTTGATTATCAAAATATTNCATAGATACAGGAGTTGTCAAAACTGCTTCACCATCNACATTAACATACATCGCTGGATTATGGCTTTCATCAGTAGGTTGATTNTCAGANTCTACTGCTTTAACCTCAAGAGATGTGGCAGNTTGCATACTTATCTTACCCCACTTTCCTACATGAGTTCCTTTTTGTAAAGGACCCATTACCAAAAGCATTTGAATTTTTGAAAGACCAAATGCTAGTAATAAAGATGGTTTTGATTGTACTGGAGATGCACCAGGAGTTACCTTGTATCCTCCTCCAAATGTTTGGCATTGAGAAAGACAAAAGAGTCCTGAGAACTCAATGACTTCTCCCGGATTATTATCAATTTTTATCCANCCACTCTGTTTTTTCCAACCTAAAACTGCACTAATTCCTAAAAAAGTATACTTTAATTGCCCTCTAATCCAACTAAACTTACCTTCAATCTTCATTCTATTTACTACAGATGTAACTCCACTATCAACTTCTAAGAAACTCCATCGAACCATATTTCCATCTGTATTAGGANTACCATCTACTGAGTGATGTATTGGGTCTGGGATGGAATGGTGACCNAGAGCTGGTTTTCCTTCGACTCTAACTGCGCCAACTCTTCTATCAACACCCTTACTAAGAATCTCAATCGCTTCTTTCATTCCAGGAAATTTTTTGCCTTTTGGTATTGGAATACCGTGTGCTCTCGCATAATCATTACCGCTACCAATGGGAAGAATACCAAGAGGTATTTCAGATCCTCTCAAACCTGATGCCACCTCATGTACAGTACCGTCTCCTCCTACAGCCACTATCAACTCATATCCCTCATTTACGAGACTATGAGATATCTCAGTTGCATGTCCTGAGTATTCTGTTTTATGTAATGAAATCTCAAAACCAGCTTCTTCCAANGCAGGGAGGAATAAGTCCCATTGTTTTAACGATAATCCGTCTCGGGCTTTCGGATTAAGGATGCATGCAATGCGTGTCATGATAGTCCGAGTGAGGATTTGAGACTTGAATGCTCGCAAAGCGAGGAATCTTGTATGAAGAATACTTCGAGTAGCATAAGGGAGCCATATGCAAGACGAGTTTTTTATGCGCCGAGCAATAGAATTGGCTGAGAAAGGACGATATTCAGTACGTCCAAATCCACTAGTAGGTTGTGTATTAGTNAGAGATGGAGAAATAATCGCAGAGGGNTGGCATGATCATCTAGGAGGTTTACATGCGGAACAAATGGCTATTGCAGATGCTGAGTCAAGAGGTGTTGAAACTCAGGGTTCTATTGCATATGTCACACTAGAACCCTGTAACCACTTTGGTAGAACCCCACCCTGCAGTGAGGCACTGATGTGGGCAGGAGTGAAAAAAGTCATAGTTGGAGTGTCTGATCCAAATCCTACGGTAAGAGGTGGAGGGATAGAAGCACTAACAAAAGAAGGTATTGAAACCGAAATTGGAATTCTTGAGAATGAATGTCATGAACAAATGTCTGAGTTTATGCACTGGTGTAAGCATAGAAGACCGAAAGTACTTCTGAAAGCTGCTACGGATATTAATGGAAGAATAGATGGCGATCCAGAGAAACCTGCCATTAGATTTTCTTCAAAAGAATCATTAGAATTGGTCCATGAAATTAGAAGAGATTCGATGGCTATCATTGTTGGAGTAAATACAGTAATCAGAGATAATCCGAAACTGACAGTAAGAGGTACGGAAAAATCTGAATCAGATATTATTCCTAAGAGGGTTGTAATAGATCCAAATAATAAAATTCCAAATGATTGTTATCTGATGGTAGAGTCTGATGCTGAGACATATTTGATTAATTCGAAAGAGTATGATTCAACTAATGATGAAAAACATGTAAATAGAATTATTTTACCATCTATCAATGGAAAAATAGATGTTAATAAAATATTAGACTATCTAGGTGATTTAGAAGTTCAGACCCTATTGGTCGAAGGAGGATTGGAAACTTGGAAACGATTCTTAGAAGAAAAACTTGTAGATTCAGCCCATCTATGTATTTCAGATATTGAACTGGATGCTGAAAACGAGGATTTTTTCTTCAAAAGTCATCTTGAAAATGCAGGTCTAATTTTGAAAAATGAAATAATCTTAGGTAATGATAGAATTACTAAATGGGAGAGAACTCAATGAATGATTCGAGGATTCATGAGTTTTTAGAGAATAAACTGGTAAAATCATTTATTGCGTATTCAATATTCAGAGCCTTTTACGGTTTTGGAATACTAATCGTAACTTATTTTATTGATAAAAATACAATNATTCCTTGGTGGCTATTCCTATTATTCTCAATGATATTTTCTAGAATATTATTCAAACAAATAAAGAAAAGAAAACAGGAAAACATTGATTCGAATTAAATATCTAATTTAATGGTGGGCCGTCCAGGATTCGAACCCGGGGCAAGGCGTCCGAAGCGCCCCATTTTATCCACTAAACTAACAGCCCATGTTTTGTGTGCGAGGGTAATCTGATTTCAATGCAACGGATGACAAACAACAACCATTCTTGCTAAACTCTTGTGAACTTTTACTGGAGAACGTAAATGTACACTCCAGCCTCTGTTATTGATTTCATTCTCGATTTCGCTCCAAGGACGACCCATTACAATATAGTCCACATTAGGGTCATTCTCTAGTGATTCAGAACCAGCAGGTAGCATAGTCGAAACAATAGAGTTAGAATCAATCTTTAATGCCTCATCCAATGCGGAAAGAAATAATTCTAAACCATCATCAGATTTCCATGCATTTCTTCCATAAGGTGGATCAAAAACAAAAATACAATTTTCCTTCGTGCCCCATAAATTAAAAATTTCTTTCACACTACATTTCTCAACTTCGATTATATTCTCATCACCATTATTTGCCCAAGATAAATTTTTCTTAACTCCGTAGACCATAGTTGGATCTAAATCACTAACAAAGATATTCATTCCCTGTAACAGAGCTTCTATTGCTATACCTCCAGTTCCACAAAAAGGATCAATAAAATTTACAGGGATATCATCTTTAGTATGAGCGAGTGAAATCAACAATTTAGCAAGTCTTGGTTCCAATGAAATCGGCTTAAAGAAAGGTCTTTCCATTGGTTGTCTACCAAGATAATTGGTTTTTTCCCAATTATTATCTCTAATTCCCCAAACTATACAACTATCAAAATCAAAAAAGTCTCTATGAACCTCTCCCTCAACTTCCCCTGCAAGAATAATAATAATTTCAAAATCTGGTTCATGAAGATTAACTGGATTATTTTCTGAAAATAATCTTGCCCCTACTTCCTTTTCTAAATCTCTACGAGATATAGATTCTACACCAGAACCTAATTTCTTACTCCGAACAGCAAAGCTTCCAGAAGGTAAATTTTTCTTACACCAATTAGAAATTTCATCTGTAATTGAATCAAAATCTGAGCGATACGAGTACCCTCCAAAATTTATTACATCGTCTACTAAAGCCGCTCTAGATACTCTAGTGAGAAATGTCTCGTCTATCGGTTGATCAAGTAAAACAATTCGAGGATGTAATATCTTTAATTCTCCAAATAAAGCATTAATTTCTGATCTAAATAATGGTGGATGCCAGCCATTACCAAGAAGGATACTTTGCGACATTAGGACACCTGTGTTTCACCCGTGTACGACTTCAACCCTAAATGCCTCGACGTCGGCCGTAGGATATCAACAAGGGAGCGGGAGATGCATGGGCTGTAATTTGAGAGACTTAGCACCTTCTCAGCCTATCGATTTAAGCGAACTAAAAGGAGAAAAAGTTGCAGTTGATGTTTTCCTTAATGCTTACCAATTCATTACGAGTCTAACTGGCCAAGACGGTAAGCCTTTATCGTATAATGGGAAACCTGTAGCTCACCTAATGGGGTTTTTAGATAGAGCTACCATTATGATAGAAGAAGGTATCAATCCTGTATTTGTTTTTGATGGAAAACCTCACCAACTTAAGATGGAAACATTAGGAAGTAGGAAAGAAAGGAAAATTGAAGCAGTGTCAAAATGGGAGGCTGCAATCGAATCTGGTGATTTGGCTGCCGCGAAAAAATTAGGCCCCCAAACTGCAGAATATACAAGAGAAATGGTTGCTGAAACAAAAGAATTGTTTGATTGTTTAGGTGTGACTTGGCTAGAAGCACCAATGGAAGCGGAAGGAGCTGCTGCAGTAAGATGTCGAAATAAGGAGGTTTTTGCTGTCGCAAGTCAAGATTGGGATACTCTGCTCTATGGAGCACCNGTAATGATTAGAAATTTGACATCTCATGGTACAAGAAAATTTGGAAGAGTTTTACAGGCTGAAAAAATAGTTCTGAAAGAAATGCTNGAAATGCATGAAATAAGTTATGAGCAATTAGTTGATTTAGGAATAATGATAGGTACTGATTTCCATGANGGAATCAAGGGAATAGGGCCNAAAACCGGACTTAAATTGATCAAGAAACATGGTACNATGGAAGAAATCTCTANAGAAAAAGGATTTGATTTACCAGAAAACTTAGAAGAAATTAGAGAGTTATTTAGAAATCANCCTGTTCATTCAAATCCATTACCTGAATCTAAAAAAGCTAATGAAGAGAAATTGAAAGANTTCGCANAATCAAGAGGATTTAGTGAAAAAAGAATTTCCAGAGCCATTAAGAGATTAGCNAATTCTAATAGATTGAAGTCAGATACTCAGCCNACTTTATTCGATTTTTGAAAAATGTGCGACTCTCCCTAGGACTTTATCGCCCTAGGGGAGTCTGTCGCTGCATGACATCATGGATGTTGCAGGCTAGCAAAACAATCTAGTTTCCGATTTTCAAATCAAAGGATTCCGTTGTTTTCATCGGCATCNGGGATACCGTCTCCATCATCGTCATCATCTAAATGATCTGGCACGCCATCATTGTCGTGATCGAATTGGCCGGTATTATCCCAGCCATCATTCTGCTCAAACCAGTCGGAAAGACCGTCATTGTCATCGTCTAGATCCAAGAAATCTTGGTATCCATCGTTGTCATGATCGTATCTCCAAACTCCAACGATACCATCGTTTTCGTCAACATCAAGGATATCATCATTATCATCGTCAGGATCAACACCGTCATTCAGTCCGTCATTGTCGTGATCGCGTGAATAATCTTCACCGTTCGGTCCAATGTCATTCCAATTGTCAATGCCGTCGTTGTCGATATCAAAGTCTACGTTATCTCTGACACCGTCGTTGTCATGATCATAGATGTCTGTGTTTGGGTTGCCGTCATTGACTTCGTCTTGGTCGTCAATTCCGTCTCCATCATCGTCATCATCATCCGCATCGTCGATACCATCGTTATCGTGATCCTCAGGGTTAGCATCCTGGAAATCAGGTATGCCGTCGTTGTCGTCATCGAAGTCTAGGTCATCAGGGATGCCATCTCCATCGTTGTCGTTCTCACCGTTCTGTTCTTGATTCTCGAGCTGTTGGTTTTGCTGCTGATCGGATTGTTGACCCTGTTGTCCTTGATTGGAGTCTTGGGTCTGACCTTGTTGCTGTTGGTTCTGACCATTCTGGTTGTTTCCATTCTGACTATCGCCAGTTTGGTCACCTTGTTGTCCAGATTGTTCGCCACCAGATTGTTGCTGGCCTTGTCCATTATCTTGCTGCTGACCTTGCGATCCATCTTGACTGTCTTGGCCTTGTTGACCATCTTGTCCAGATTGTGATCCTTGATCTTGNCCTTGGCCTTGTTGACCATCTTGGCCTTGACCTTGNCCTTGACCTTGNCCTTGNCCTTGGTTNCCTTGNCCTTGNCCTTGNCCTTGNCCTTGNCCTTGNCCTTGNCCTTGTCCTTGACCTTGNCCTTGNCCTTGNCCTTGACCTTGGCCTTGNCCTTGNCCTTGACCTTGNCCTTGNCCTTGACCTTGTCCTTGTCCTTGACCTTGTCCTTGACCTT
>NZDA01000036.1 GCA_002686525.1 Methanobacteriota archaeon
GAGCCTACAGCAGTTTCTTCTCTAGTTAGAGGAGGATTTTCTAGAATTCCTCCAATGACTTGAATTAAGTCTTCAATATGTATGAAATCTTTAGGATTAGATCCATCCCCTGGGACATTAATCCATCCTATCTGACATTCTCTAGCCCAGCGATGTAGAATACCATTACCCGGAGGGCCAGAAAGTGGAACTCCTTGAACGTTTGAGGCTCTAATTACACTGACTGGTTTTTCAGCATGTGCTCTATCTAGAGCATTTTCTTCCATCCAAAGTTGTCCCTCTGCTGCAGTGTCCCGAGGAGCCAATGTAGAATCTAGCCCGTAAAATGGTTCTCCGGGTTCCCATTGTGGATGAACTCTGAGCGTTCCAACTATTACCAAGTGAATACTACCATGTCTATCAACTGCGTCTAAAATAGGTCTTGCAGCATTCATCATCTCTAATTTTGTTTCTCTATCATTTCTTTCAAAAGAGGACTCCACAGGTCTTGAGTTAATGTGTATTAGAGCACTGCAAGGAGTTAGTAATGCGTCAATTGTTAATTGGTCTTTTAATGCATCATCAGGTATTATTACAGCAGCATCTCCTAACATTTCCACTATGTATGGGGCAACAAAAGAGTCTGACGCAGTGATGGCAACCTTCATTCTAACGTGCCTCGACTAGTTCCTAATCAATAAGAGGATATCGGTCAGGTGTATAGTTTCCACCAACGAACAATTAAGTCATTATTTACCATCCAGAAAGTGTAAGGAGACGGTGGTAGACTCATGGATCAACTTCCCAATTTAGGTCGCGAACAAGAAATGCTCTCAATTATGGGGCTAAATTCAATAGAAGACCTATTTTCTAATATCCCAGAAGAAGTTAGAAGAAAGGATCCACTTCCGCTTCCTCCACCTCAATCTGAAGAAGAAATATGGAGAGATGCTGAACATCTTTTGGGTTCAAATATTAACTTAGATTCAAGACCCTCATTTCTTTCCGCAGGACTTTCGAGAAATTTTGTTCCTACTATGGTAGGTATGCTGGCCACTCGTGGTGAATTTCTGACTTCTTACACACCTTATCAAGCTGAAGTCAGTCAAGGTATGCTTCAAGCAATGTGGGAATTCCAAACCATGGTTTCTGAATTAGTGAATTTACCGATATCTAATGTTAGCATGTATGATGCGTCAACTTCGGCTGCAGAAGCAATTACTTGTGCTGTTAGGGTGCATAACAAGAAGGCGTCACAAAAAGATACTGTGTACATATCTGAACTTGTTCCACCTCATAGAATGTCAGTGATAGAAAATTATGTTCAGGGCTCTGGGATTGATATTCATCTCCTAAAGCATGATGAAAATGGGCATTTGGATATTGATTCAGCAGCATTAGCAAATGGTGCATGTGCAGTTTATGTAGAACAACCAAACTGTTTCGGAATATTAGATGAAGGTTTAATGAAACTAAAAGATTTGATTGGTGAAAATACTGCTCTAATAGTCGGTGTCGATGCTGTATCTCTAGGATTAGTTTCTCCACCAGGTGATTGGGGTGCTGATATTGTTGTTGGAGAGGGTCAACCTTTCGGAATAGGACCAACTTTTGGAGGTCCAATTTATGGAATATTTGCCTGTAATGATAAGTATATCAGACAAATGCCAGGTAGAATTGTGGGGTTGACACATGATTCTAATGAGAAAAAAGCATTTACATTGACTCTCTCAACTCGCGAGCAACACATCAGAAGGCATAGAGCAACATCAAATATATGTTCGAATGAAACTCTAATCGCCTTGATGGGGGCTATGCATATGTCATTATTGGGGCCTGATGGAATAACAGTTCTTGCGAAAAGGATTGCAGCATCAACTGAAACTGCTAGGAAAGCAGTTAGTTCAATTGATGGAGTGGAATTACTTCATCCAAAGTCATCGAATTTTAGGGAATTTGCGGTTAGAGTTCCTGGAGATTCAGAGAAAGCAATATCATTTATGGACTCTAAGGGAGTAATTGCTGGGCACCCATTAGGCACATGGTGGGATTCGCATTCTTCTTGCATACTGATTGGTTGTGATGAAAGAACAAGTAGTGAAGATATTTCGGCTTTAGTTACGGTGATAGAAGAATGGATTAAGGAGGTGTCTAATTGAGCGATATTTTTTCATTTAATGGTTCACAAAATGCTGGTTGGTCACAGCCTGAACCTATTTTATCAGATTCTGAAATTTTAGATACAATTCCTAAATCTATGTTGCGGGACAATCCTCCAAACTGGCCTCGAGCTAGTGAACCAGAATTAGTAAGGCATTATACTTGGTTATCAAGAAGAAATTTCGGAATAGATACTGGATTCTATCCTCTTGGTTCTTGCACAATGAAACACAATCCTAGAGTTAATGAAAAGATTGTCAATCTTCCAGGTATTGATAGGATGCATCCATTACAACCAGAGCATCATATTCAGGGCTTGCTTTCAATATTCTACGAAATGCAAGAAATGCTTGCAATTTGTTCAGGTATGGATCAAGTAACTCTACAGCCGGTTGCGGGAGCACAGGGAGAATTTACAGCTATGCGTTGTATACAAGAGTATCATCGTGAGAGGGGAGAAAGTCATCGAGATAAAGTCATTGTACCTGACTCGGCTCATGGTACAAATCCAGCTTCAGCCTCAATGTGTGGATATGACATCATAGAAATTCCTAGTGCCGAAGATGGCCGTATTGACTTGGATGCTTTACGTTCAGTTGTTGGTGATGATACGGCAGCGATGATGATTACAAATCCATCAACATTGGGAGTTTTTGAGCCCGATATAGCAAAAGCTTCCGAGATAGTACACTCGGCAGGTGGCCAAATGTATTATGATGGCGCTAATTTCAATGCAATTATTGGAAAAACAGATCCTGGATTAATGGGTTTTGATGCAGTACATTACAATTTACATAAAACTTTCAGTCAACCACATGGTGGTGGGGGGCCAGGTAGTGGACCTATCGGTGTTAAGGCACACCTTTCGAAATATTTACCCTCACCATTGGCATCAAGGCGTGAAATTACAGACGAAGATCCTGAAGGAGTAGGTGATGGGTATTGGTACAGCTGGACTTCGCCTGAAAAGAGCATTGGTAAGGTCCAACAATGGCATGGTAATGCTGGCGCAGTGGTTCGATGTTGGGCATTCTACAGAAGATATGGTCGAGAACTGGAGAAAATGTCTGAGCATGCTGTACTTAATGCGAATTATCTCCGATATAAAATAATGAATCCCAGCCAAGAAGTTCTATCGAAAATCCATGCTATGCCATCAGATGGTGCACCGACAGACTTTGTGATGCATGAGTTTACATTATCCATGATAGAGATGAAAGACAAGGTTGGAGTTACTGGGAAAGATTTAGCAAAAAGGTTGCTTGATTATGGTGTAATGGCTCCGACACTATATTTCCCAATGATTGTACCTGAATGTTTGATGATTGAGCCTACTGAAACAGAGTCAAAAGAAGTATTGGATAAGTTTGCTGATGATTTTCTGCATATTCTGACTGAAGATCCAGAGCTCATCAAAGGCGCTCCATATACTACAGACGTATCGAGGGTGGATGAAGTGTGGGCAGCTAGGAATCTTATTCTTCGACATCCTGGTAATTCCAGTGAAGACAATTAGAAGAGACTAGAAGAACAACTCCCTCCGGTTATTGTGGTTCGAGGCAGTGAACATGAGTGGTTACTCGGTGATCCCTCATGGTGGCCAAATTCAGATAGTGGATTATTGATTACAAGAATTGGTGATTTGAATCCTCCTAAATCATGGTTGATTACAGATCCAGAAAATGGTGGTGAGGGTTGGATCCGTCAAAGATTACAACCTGTAGCCTCAAGAATATTATACACTACAGCATGGTCTTTTTTCTTTATAATTTCAAGCACAATTCCTCTGATATTCCCAAACAAAGTTTTCATTGATGATCAAGCACTAGCAATAATTTTATTTTCAATATCTTGGTTGATGCTATTAATCCCTTATTTTTGGTTTTCAAATTCAAATCAAGAAGGGATTAATATTTTTCCATTAGANTTTTTAGGCTTTACAATGGGNATTNTATTTTTTATTCTTCACATTATNATCNATCCAATATTGGGGTGGATNGCCTATTCTCTTTTTCTTTTNTCNTGGTTCAGAACTGTTAGAAATATCAGTGACTCAGTAAGCGTNAATTCATCTAGATGGCTATTACCGATTTCTGAATCTGATTTTTCTGCGGAAAGTCTTGATGCAAGGTGGAATATTTTGACAAATAAATTTAGGAACGGTATCATTGCTAAGAGTTGTAAAGATTTTGGGAATTATACCGCTGAATTAACAGGCGTTTCATATAAGAAGTTTAGATTTATTGCGTTTAGTGTAGTATATAAAAATAGGATTATACACGATCCATTCAATAATAATTTTGTTTTAAGCGCACAATTTGATGACTTNCTTTCCCAACCTCCAATAAATCTTCCAGGTGACAAATGGCCTGAAATTTTTATTCGGGATTCAGAAGAAGAATAATTTTTTCGTAATCTCATATACGGCAGGCATTTGTACTATATTGATTCCGCAGGTGTATGGATGTATGTATAATATTAGGATCCAAATCGGATTTGCCAGTTGCCAATAAGTGTGTTTCAGTTTTAGATGAGTTTTCAATTTCTCACGAAGTCAGAGTTGCTTCTGCACATCGNGCTCCAAAATATCTCGAATCAGTAATTGAGTCGGCCATAGAATCAGGTTGTAGAGTTTTTATTGGTATGGCAGGAATGGCAGCAGCACTCCCTGGAGTCATTGCCTCAATGACAACACTCCCAGTAATTGGTGTCCCAGTAGGTGGAAAGGTTCCTCTAGACAGCCTTCTTTCAATCGTTCAGATGCCTCCAGGTATGCCTGTTGCTACCGTTGGGGTCGACAGAGGAGACAATGCTGGAGCGCTAGCAGTACAAATGCTTGCATTGAATAATACAGATTTAGCACGGCAATACGATGCTTGGAGAGTGATGAAAACTGCAAAGGTTATTTCAGATGATGAATCACTTAGAGGTGAATGAGTTTTATGCAAACTCAGATGCTGATTGATGAGGCAATTGAAGAATTACAAAGTAGAATTAATGATACCGCAATTATTGCCTGCTCTGGAGGAATTGACTCTTCNGTGGCTGCAGTGTTAGCTCACAAGGCAGTTGGAAGTTTATTGCAATGTGTNTATGTNGATACAGGATTTATGAGGAAAAATGAAAGTGAAGAAGTCTCATTAATGTTTGAGGAGATGGGAATAGATCTGAAAGTTGTTGATGCATCGGATAGGTTTTTCAGAGAATTAAATGGAGTTACGGATCCAGAAGAAAAGAGAAAAATAATTGGTGAACAATTCATTAGAGTGTTTGAGAATGAAAAAAAGATATCCGGAGCTAAATTCTTAGTTCAGGGGACAATAGCTCCAGATTGGATTGAATCAGGAGGTGGTGAACGTGATGTCATCAAGTCTCACCATAATGTGGGAGGNCTTCCTGANGATGTGGAGTTAGAAATAGTAGAGCCATTNCGTGAATTCTACAAAGATGAAGTTCGNTCAATTGCTAGAGAATTNAATATTAAGTCAAGTGAAAGGCAACCATTCCCTGGCCCAGGATTGGCAGTTAGGGTTCTTGGTAATTTATCCAGAGAAAGAGTAGAGGCTTGTAGGGAANCCTGCCATATTGTGGAAACTAGGCTTCAAGAAGCCGCTTTAGATGGGAAATGTGATTTGCCTTGGCAATATTTCGCCGCTCTTTTGCCAGTCCGTTCTGTTGGAGTACACGGCGATGTTAGAGTTCATGGAGAAACCGTTGTTGTCAGAGCTGTAACCAGTTTAGATGGTATGAGTGCAAAATATTCTCCAATCCCTCATGAAGTACTTTCTAAAATTAGTACTGAAATCACAAATGCGTTGAAGGGACAGGTTAATCGTGTTGTTTATGATATAACTCATAAGCCACCTGGTACAATTGAATGGGAGTGAATATGCTTCTTGAGGGAACAGATTTTCAGATTAAAGTTTGGAATGAAATAAAGCAGATTCCTTTAGGTGAAGTTAGGACATATAAGCAAATTGCAGAGTCTATTGGACATCCAAATTCTTCTAGAGCAGTTGCCAATGCGTGTGGTAAGAATCCTCATCTCCAAATTATCCCTTGTCATAGAGTGATTAGATCTGATGGGGGACTCGGCGGATATAGTGGTNCAGGTGGGATTGTAACTAAAAGGAATTTACTAATTAAAGAGGGTGTCTTTACTTCCGATTAATTGATGAATGATTGAGCAGGCGGCAGGTTAGGCCGACATAGCTTAGTTGGTGGAGCGGTGGACTGTTAATCCACAGGTCGCAGGTTCGAGTCCTGCTGTCGGCGCCATCATTTTCTTCTTGCGAAAGCTGCGATTGTAATCATACAAACCGTGCTTATTAGTCCTAATCCTGGTAATCCTGATGATTCNGCGGATTCCATTTCATCACAGATTCCATCATTATCTGAATCTGAAGGTAAACTATTACTATCTTGTGGATTTGAAAAACATCTACTCTCCTGGTAATCTGTCCAACCATCTCCGTCATCATCATCATCGGAGTTATCTCCTATACCATCTTCATCTAAATCAGAGTATTCTATTGCATTGAATGGAAATGCATCCACTGTATCAGCTGCTCCATCATTATCGTCGTCTACATCCAAAACATCACATATTCCATCATCATCAAAATCTGCTGGAATAGAATCTGATTCCAAGGAATNTGAACCACATGAATCTTCTAAAGTATCTTTGAATCCATCTCCATCATCGTCATCATCAATGTTGTTATCGATTCCATCCTCATCTGTATCAACGGGATATTGATTAGAATCAAGTGGGTCATAACCTAACTCGATTTCCAAGTCATCAGTCCACCCATCGTTATCATCATCTGTATCTTCATTATCTCCTATCATATCTCCATCATTATCCGATGACTCATTAGGATTATCTGGGAAAATATCAACATCGTTTTCAATATTATCTCCATCTCTATCTTTATCAGCATTATCTCCTATACCGTCATTATCTAAATCATTATTNTCAGTTGGGTCAATTGGGAATGCATCATTCTCATCATTAAAACCATCATTATCATCATCTAAGTCCACAACATTACAAGAACCATCTAGGTCGGAATCGATTGGTATTGATGTAGAATTATTAGATTCAGTTCCACATATTATTTCATCACTATCTGACCACCCATCATTATCATCATCAGTATCTGAATTATCTCCAATACCATCCGAGTCCAGATCAGACCATTCATTTGAATCTCTGGGAAATGCATCTTCAATATCTATGATATTATCATTATCATCATCATCATCCATAATATCGCATATCATATCCATATCAAAATCATCAGGCGTTGAATCAGTATCAGTAGAATCAGAATTACATGTATTTTCTTCAGAATCTAGCCATCCGTCATTATCATCATCAGTATCTGAATTATCNCCAATTCCGTCTCCATCATTATCTGAAGATTCGTTAGCATCCAATGGGAAAGCATCTGATTCATCATTTACTCCATCCTCATCATCATCAATATCAATTAGATTACAAATGTGATCGTTATCGGTGTCTAGTGGAATTGAAGAACTATTCAATGGATCAGTGTTACAATCAGATTCTTCCAAGTCAGTCCAATTATCGTTATCATCATCTAAATCTGAATTGTCTCCTCTTCCGTCTCCNTCGTTATCTTGCCATTCATTACTATCCAGTGGAAATGCATCATTTTCATCTGAGAATCCATCATTGTCATCATCAGAATCTACTANGTCACAGATACTATCTAGATCCGTATCAACTGGTANCGAACTAGANTTAAGTGAATCTGTTCCACAAGATATTTCTTCCGAATCTAACCATCCATCATCATCATCGTCGTTATCTACACTATCGCAAGTTCCATCAGAATCTGTATCACTAGGTATTGAACTAGAATTTAGTGAATTGGTGCCACAACTAGATTCCTCTTCGTCNGTCCACCCATCGTTATCGTCATCTTCATCTATTAAGTCGCAAATCCTATCCCCATCGGTATCTGTAGGGATAGAACTCGAATTCAGAGAATCAGTCCCACAAGACGCTTCATCAGAGTCAGACCAACTATCGCCGTCGTCATCAGAATCTAATGTATCACAAGTTCCATCCCCATCGGTATCTGTAGGAATAGAACTCGAATTCAGAGAATCAGTCCCACAAGACGCTTCATCGGTATCCGACCAACCATCTCCGTCATCATCCGAATCAACTGGGTTACAAATACCATCTGAGTCAGTATCAGTTGGAATCGAGTTATTATCTGCAGAATCCGTATTACAAGACGCTTCATCGGTATCCGACCAACCATCTCCGTCATCATCTGAATCTATCGGGTCACAAATGCCATCAGAATCTGTGTCTGTTGGTACTGATGAATTATCTGAAGAATCAGTTCCACATGATGATTCATCGGCATCCGACCAACCATCTCCATCAGAATCTCCGTTAGATATTACCTGTTGAGAAATAATCCAACTATTTGTCGCCCAATCATCTCCCGATGTTCCACCGTTTCCATTAACAAAATTTACTGCGAGGGAAAATGTGACATTTCCAGAACCATTAGATGGAGCTGTCCACGTAACGCTCCAAGATCTTGAATTAGAGTTTGAATGTGTGACTTCACCATTTTGTAATTTTGCATTAGTACTTGGGTTTGACCAAGATCCTAAATCTGCATCTAAATTAAATCCACCTTTATTCCCTGAAGGTCCTCCTGTCCCTCCAATATTCAATGAATATGACGTGTTTCCTTCATAGCCAGAACTTGGTAATCCAGATAGAGTAGGTGTCATTCCACCACTACTTCCGTGACAGCCACAACCGTTTGTTGACGAACCTGTGACGCCGCTACTATATCCAAAAGTAGTTTCAGAAACTGAAAATACAAGTAACAATATCAAAATTGTAGTAACACGTTTTTTACCCTTCATACATAATTTCGTATGAATGCTACTTATTGTATTTATTGGGTGATAATTTTTATTTGCTCATTATTTGCATCATAATTCTGAGATGTTTTTACAAATTTTCCTATTAACTTAGAGAACTTTGTTCCGCTAAACTCTTTGACCTGTTATACATGAAGTACCATGGAAGCAAGAGCCCAGGCCACCCGAATCCTTGAATCAGTTAAATCATCAGGAGTTCATTATCGAGATAGTTTACCAATGATTGCAAGTGAGAATATAATCTCCCCAATGGTTGCAGCAGCAGTTAATTCTGATCTTCATGGTAGGTATGCGGAAGGATTACCCGGGAAAAGATACTATCAGGGGTGTGAAGATTTTGATACCATTGAATCAATCGGTATAGAATCAGCTAAACGTGTGTTTAATTGTAGCTTTACCAACATCCAGTCTATATCCGGGACAGTGTCAAATATTGCTTCTTTGAAGGCTTTAGCGAAACCAGGGGAGACAATTACTGCAGTTTCTACCGCAGACGGAGGTCATATTTCACATGCAAGAATGGGTGCAGTGGGTGTCCGAGGTTTGAACCTAGTTACCTATCCCTGGGATATAGATAGAATGGAGCCAGACATAGATGCTTCTGCAAAAATTATTCGTGAAACATCCCCTAGCTTAGCTCTCTTTGGCCAGTCAGTTTTTCTTTTCCCAACACCTCTGAAAGAGCTTTCAGATGTGGCCCATGAAGTAGGTGCAAAAGTGATGTACGATGGTGCACATGTCTTGGGATTAATTGCAGGAGGTGAATTTCAAGATCCATTGAGAGAGGGAGCAGATGTAATGACAGGTAGTAGCCATAAGACATTCCCCGGCCCCCAAGGAGGATTTGTTTTATCAGATTCTGATGATGAAAAGTTCCATCGTAAACTAAACAATTCAATATTCCCAGGTACATGCTCCTCCTATCATCTTCATCATGTTGCAGGTAAAGCAGTTGCTTTGGCTGAATTTGAAGAATTTGGTGCTGATTATGCAAGAGACATTGTCGCGAATGCTAAAGCCTTAGCTGTAGCATTAGCCGCAGAAGGATTTGATGTATTGGCAGAAGATCGAGGTTATACCGCTAGTCATCAAGTGTTAACCAGACATGGTGATATTGATTCAGGTGCTGGTAAGAAAGCAGCGGAAAAACTTGAGAAATCAGGAATTATTACTAACATGAATATGCTTCCTGGCGACACTAAAGCAATGCAGCCTAGTGGACTTAGACTTGGAGTTCCTGAATTAACAAGAGTTGGAATGGGGACCGATGAGATGACTGATGTTGCTAGTTTCTTTGCTCGAGCATTAATTAAGAATGAAGAATCTTCGAAAATAAGGTCTGATGTCAAATTATTCAAATCAAATTTTCAAACTGTAAAATACTGTTTTGAAAGTGGCCCCGCTTACTCCAATCTTGATTGAATATTAACATACTTTATGAAGAAATCTTTGATACCAATCATGTGAGGTCAATCAAAGCAGTTGCATTTCTATTGACATTCCTTATTCTGACTCCAGGTTGTCTAACTTTTTTNGGAGAAGAGGAATCTGAATTAGTTGACTGTGAGATGGAACCAAATGATCCTACATGTGAAAGTAATTTGGTTACAGAAGAGGATTGTTTTTACAATGAAATTTTTACTGGTGAATATTGCAGATTGATGACCTCTCCAAAAAATTTAGATTATGGTGAAGACTCAATTTTATTAGTAGTCGGACAAAATATGCAAGCACTAACNCCTAGTTTTACAGGAGATGGTCCTGAGAATTGGCTCATTAACCCAGACCTACCAGAAGGGCTAACATTGGATTATGAAAACGGAGTCATTTCAGGAACTCCTGAATCAGAGAATAAATTGACTAGCTANACAATAATTGGGAAAAATGTNATNGGNTCTAGTGTTTTTNTCATTGATATCGAAATATTATCNANGCCNCCTGAGAATATATCTTATTCAAATAATCAGATAATCTGTACACTATCTCAGTCTTGTGGTATTAGTAGCCCCTATGTTTATGGCGGTATGATTGATTCGTGGGAAGTAATCCCAGAATTGCCGTTAGGTTTGGAAATACTGGAATCAGGAGAGATATCAGGTCTAGCTAATCAGTTAGGTGATAGTAATCANACTATCATCGGCACTAATTCCGGTGGTTCTGCATNTACTAATATTCGAGTAATNACCTCTCATCAGGCACCTGTAAATTTATTTTATTCAAGTAATATTTTCCAATGGTTCCTTCANGATACTATTTCAGAAGTCGCAAATATAAGTGGTGGTGAAGTAACTAATTGGACAATTGA
>NZDA01000037.1 GCA_002686525.1 Methanobacteriota archaeon
CGACAAAGTGAACTTCCTTTCTTCAAATATCCATCTGTTGCTTTAATCGAAACTGTACGTTCAGGTCCTCTGATTTGTTGGCTTTATTTCGCTGTTTTCTTACTTCCAGATATTATTGATCCATTCATGGATTTAGAAGATATCATGCGTATGTTGCTAATTTTCGGACTGTTTGGTGGATGTTATATTGCTGAAGTTTTACGAGGAGGATTACAAGCAGTAGATAGTGGTCAAAAAGAAGCAGCATTAGCACTAGGTCTGTCTCCAATGCAAACCAAATTACAGGTTGAGTTACCTAATGCAGTTCGAACTACTCTGCCATCAATAGTAAGTGTATTCATTGGTCTTTGGAAAGATACGACTTTACTATTTATCATTAATATTTTAGATTTCTTCAAGTTGGCCAAAGACTTACCTAATACATCTCCTGGTTACCTAGGGGACTTCCTGGAGCCGTTGTATGTTACAGCATTGGTTTTCTGGATATTCGCATTCTACCTTTCTAGAATCTCAATGAGAATTGAGAAAGGATTAGGTCTAACAAATGAAGGAGGAGGAGAAGCAGCATGAGTGAAGAAGTGATTATAGAAACTAAGGGAGTCAAAGTCAATTTTGGTGATTTTTGGGCTTTAAAGGGTATTGATATGAAGGTAAGGAGAGGTGAGATTATTGTAGTTCTTGGGCCATCTGGTTCAGGTAAATCAACATTCATTAGAACCTTGAATAGACTACAACCTCATAGTGCAGGAACAGTATCTATCGATGGAATCGATATCGATGATGATACTACCGTTGCTGATCTTAAGAAAGTTAGAGCAGAAGTAGGGTTTGTATTCCAGCAATTCAATTTATTCCCTCATTTGACAATAATGGAAAATATTACATTAGCACCTATGAAAGTAAAAGGTATTTCTAAGAGAGAAGCTGAAGAAAAGGCTTTGGAATTATTAGGGCGAGTCGGAATCCCTGAACAAGCTTACAAGTATCCAAGTGAGTTATCTGGCGGTCAGCAACAACGTGTTGCAATTGCCAGAGCATTGGCTATGGATCCGAAAATTATGCTGTTTGATGAGCCAACATCAGCTTTAGATCCTGAAATGATTAAGGAAGTACTTGATGTGATGATTGATTTAGCAAGAGAAGATGTTACAATGATTGTAGTTACTCATGAAATGGGATTCGCTAAGGAAGTTGCAGATAGAGTAATTCTATTTGATGAAGGTATGTTAATCGAAGAAAATACGCCAGATGTTTTCTTTGACAATCCCGAACACGAAAGAACAAAACTATTCTTACAACAGATCCTTTAGTTTGGTTTTATCCAATAAGATACTCTGTCATATATTGTATTTCTAAACGTTAGTAGTTTTAATGTTGGACCATTTAGACTTACCTCGATAGTTGCTCCTCTGGTGAAATGAGTCTCATCCCATCCATCGGCTACGACGTATCCTCTGTGCATATCACTTGTGAAGATAGTTGGCTGATTAGTCCAAGCCCAATATGTCCCATCATCTCTTCTATCATTTCTTGGTAGGTCTCTAGATACAAACAGATAATGATTATCAATTTCATTTTCCGGGAAGGTTGTTCCTTCAATATTATTGATGTGCCTGTACCAAGCACCTTGTCCAAGAAAAGTTGAGAATAAACAACCTGAAGAATATTGAGCACAATTAATTTCCGAGTTTTTCCCATCCTCCTTTCTTTGTAACCTGTATTTTGATGGTTGATACTGATGAGTATTAGCAAGTAATAAGTCATTTAAGGCGGGATCTGAACGAATAATATTGCCACTAGTTGTTGAGATTTCTGCTTGTAACCTTGGTAATACGTTGATAATTGCCTGATTAGTAAGAGCTTTTTTGATATCTTCTGCGAAATTCACTGGGTCACTGCCCATGTAAAATCCGTACGATCCATTGTTATCCATCTCTCTTGGATGACTATTGACGCCCATTACAGGAGTTTCTTCATCTACTGAATGGGCAATTGAAGTCAAGGTCCCATCGCCTCCCAACACTACAACTAAATCTCTACCAACAAAATCATCACGGCTGACTTTCTCTCTTGCGGAATAATTCACCTTAATTTTGAGTTTTTCGCTTAATTTTTCTAAGGTGTTTTTGACGATATCCAAAGCTTCATCATGTACATCTTCGAAGTTTTTTTTATACACAACTAGAATATTTTGTGACATCCTAAAGCACCCTTCTTAATTGCCTCTCGACGGCCATCGCATATAGCAACAACGATGCTTAATTGAGAAAATATGTGTCAAATATTCAATAATCTCTTGACTGATTAACTCCCGGACCATCATGTGAGAGCCCTAATCATTAGTTTAATTCTAGTTTCTTGCAGTGTGTCAGGGTGTCTAGAAGTGCCCTTGAAAGAATGCCCAGAAGGAGACTGCTTCCCACTTTCTTCAGATTCATTAAACGATATATTATCGATTCAAGATTCTTTCAATGTGCTGAAGTTGGCGGATGAACATGAAAAACTTAGAATATCTACTTCTTCAAAAATTGAAATCCAGGACCAAATTGTCTCCATTGATTGGAGTGTCGGAAAGGATGAATCCTCAAATCTTAGTTCTATTGCGTTGAGATATAATATTGCAAACGCCGCGGTAGATACTGAAGTAATAGAAGGTTCAGGAATTACAAATGTTAGAGTTGGTAACGTTTGGTTTGAGGGACGTGATGCATTTCCGGAATTTGAAGACCCATTTTATGAAATTGCAAGACTCGCTAGTGAAGATCCAGATGGTCTTTGGCCTCCATTCAGTATAGATACTACAGAATTTGATAACATAGAATGGCAGATTACTGGAGATTTAATTTCACTTCAACAAGTCGCTACAGGCACAAATGGTACGCACACTATAATTCTTGAATTAATGGGAGCGCCACCAATGATTGTTGGGATAGAAATTTATGATGGAGAGGGTTCAGATTTTTCATTATCAGTTGAAACAGGAGAATCTGCTACCATTATCTTAAAGGATAATTTACCAAAAACCCCTGTCCAATTTATTCCGGATAATAATTCTTTGATGTATGAAGATATTAGGATTTGGAGTAACACTATTCCGAATGGAATTTCTGAGGTTGAACCATCAGAGCTCGAGTTTCACGCTCGAGTTGGCGACTTTAACAACTCTGAGTCTTTATCAAAAATGATTTTTGAAGATGTGTTGACTAACGTAACATTAGACGACGAAACCTGGTGGGAGTTTTATTGGATGGATGTTGATTTAGATCAACTAGTTTCTGGTGGTGATTATTATAACATAAGGACCAATTCTACGGCTGATGTAACTATCTCAGTTTTTGACAAATGGGCAGATAAATGGACTGATGACCTAAATATCTAGAGAGTCACATTCAAACATTATGTGACCAACGACTGGTTGTGAGTGATAGTCGGCACCCTCTAGGACGTCTATTATCGCACTTGAAACACCATCAGTTTACTGTGTTACTTGCTTCTTTATGCTCAATTTTAAATAAATTTTGGGATCTAGCGCCTCCAATATTAATTGGGATGGCAATCGATGTTGTAGTACAGCGAGAAGAGTCATTTCTGGCAAATTACGGTTATCCGGATCCAAACGAACAATTTCTGATATTAGTCGGAATTACAGTAGTAATTTGGGTCTTAGAGTCTTTATTCGAATATTGGTGGGGTATCTTGTGGAGAAACCTCGCTCAAACCGCTCAACATGAGCTAAGGATAGACACGTATAATCATATTCAGAATTTAGAAATGCAATGGTTCTCTGAACAATCGACTGGTGGTTTAATGTCTATACTAAATGATGATGTGAATCAATTAGAAAGATTTCTCGATCAAGGTGCAAATGACTTGTTACAACTTGCAACCACAATTACGGTGGTTGGCAGTGTAATGTTTATCCTAGCTCCTGAGGTTGCATTGTTAGCTGTAATTCCGGTTCCAATTATAGTAATAGGTTCATTTGTATTTCAGAGAAGAATTGGTGTCAGGTATAAGAAAGTTAGAGAAGAAGTAGGTGAATTAAATTCCTTACTGAACAATAATCTGCAAGGTATTACTACAATTAAGTCATTTACTGCAGAAGATAGAGAATCTGCTAGAGTAACTTCGGCCTCACAGTCATATAGGAATGCAAATAGAGATGCTATTCGACTTTCCGCTTCGTTTGTTCCCTTAATTCGGATGGCGATTCTATTCGCATTCACAGCGAATATGCTTGTTGGCGGTTGGATGGCACTGGATGGAGAACTTGATGTTGGAGCGTATGCAATTATTGTATTCATTACACAGAGACTATTATGGCCTTTGACTAGATTAGGGCAGACTTTTGATTTGTATCAAAGAGCTATGGCATCTACAACTCGTGTATTAGACTTAGTTGACACCGAGATAGGTGTTGTCGAAGGTACTGAAGAGTTAGGTGATGTACAAGGAAATATTAAATTTAAAAACCTTAAATTCACTTATCCGGGACGAGAATCAGTACTTGACAACATTACATTTAATGTCAATTCGGGAGAAACAATTGGCTTAGTTGGTTCAACAGGTTCAGGGAAAACAACCCTAATTCGTCTATTGATGAGATTTCACGATCCATTATCCGGGGAATTGGAAATTGATAATGTAGATATTAAAAATTTGAAATTAAGTTCATTAAGAGGGTCTATTGCTTTGGTTTCGCAAAATACAACTCTTTTTCCTGGAACCGTGAGAGAAAATATTGCCTATGGCAATCCTGAATCTAGTGAAGAACAAATTCAAAATGCTGCCAGAATTGCTGAGGCAATATCATTTATATCGGAATTACCAGAAGGAATGGACACTAATATCGGAGAAGATGGTCACAAACTTTCAGGTGGTCAAAGGCAAAGATTGGCTATTGCCAGAGCAGTCTTGAAAGATGCTCCAATACTCGTTCTGGATGAAGCCACTAGTAACGTCGATAATGAAACTGAGGCTGCTCTGCAAAGATCTATTGAGAAAATTTCAATCGATAGAACAACTTTGATTATTGCACATAGATTATCTACGATTAGGAATGCAGATAGGATTATTGTATTAGATTCAGGAATTATTTCTGAAGAGGGAACTCATGATGAATTAATCAATAATAGCGGCATTTATTCTAGATTGTGGGCTGTACAAACAGGAGAATAAGAAAATGACTAAGGAAAGATTTGGAAATAAAGATTACATTCCATCAATGAAACTATCAGGTGTTTGTGATTCACTAGGAGTTACTGGTAAGAAATTTGGAGGCGGAGTCTGTTCTGTGACTTGTGAAGTCACGAATGATCACCTAAACGCTGGAGGAGTTGCTCATGGAGGGCTTCATTCAACAATGCTGGATACTGCCCTTGGAGGTGCATTGGTTTCTTTAATCAAGAAAGAAGAATGGTGTGCGACAGCACAATTAGATATTTCATTTCTTAATGCAGCATATGTTGATGACGTTTTGGTGGCTGAAGGTAAGGTGTTAAGGCGTGGAAGGAACTTAGCTCATTGTGAAGGTATTTTATCTAATCAAGATGGTAAAGTTATTGCTACAGCCAAAGGAACTTGGGCTATTTGGGAGTCTAAACCAAGTAGTATGAAGTAAGATTAGGCTAGACGTGCAGGCAAAGGATTGATTTTATATCACCTCTCCGTAATGTCTGAATGGCACGTGTTGACTCATTAATTTTGGTTATGTTGGGTATTGCTCAGATTCTAATTGGAAGTTCGACAACTCTTGAATTTTTAGCATTATTATTGCAAGGTTCAGGCGGGGGGACTATCGTCATGGCAATTTATTTCCTGATTTTTATCGGTAAACATCAGAAAGAATTCGATGGAGCGTATTCGAAGTTAGAAAAAACAAATTTGATTAGGAATGAAAATGGTGAACTGGAATTTCAAGATGCGAATACTGTGGTCACTAGGGTGATTTGGTATGTAATACCCGTTGGTTTAACTATTATCGGAATGATTGTTTGGTTAGCGAATCTTGCATCCTAATCTGATTAGGTGTGTATAATGTCTACTGGGAAGAAAGGTTTTCCAGAATTATTAGACGATGCAATAGATAACCCAGCATTTGAATTATTAGGGGGCTATCATTTATTTCTTCGTAGGTTACTAATACCGGTAGTTTTGGCAATTCTTTTTTTATTCATAAATGACTTGATTGGAAATTTAATTATTTCAGCATTTATTACAGGACTTTTTTTAGGTCCAATAATGAATTTTGAGAGATACCTTGCGGTAATTAAACAGCGTAAATAGCATTGATTTCTACACAATGTCGCCGAAGAGGTGAAATGTAAGTAATCTCTAGAGGTTTTTATGGCGTCTATCGCGGACTTAGACTTGTTATCATTTGTTGGATATGAAGGGGGTGGCGGATTAGAACTGATTTTTGCGTCTTCAGCAGTTTTGGGAGGTATCCTTTTCTTGTTATGGTTCGCTTTAATCATGATAGGTGGTATCACTGCAGATATCTTTGATGGATTATTAGGTACCGACTTTGACGCTATGGGTGCAGATGCCTCTTTCAAGGCATTAACATTTCAGGGAGTAATGTCATTCATGATGTTTTTCGGCCTTGGNGGATTATGGGTTTTGGATAGTAATTCTGATCAAACCACTCTGGCAATTGTCGTAGGTTCTGTCACTGGTTTTGGNTCAATGTATGGTACTGGGAAGTTATTTCAGTTATTTGTAGCTCTNCAATCAGATGGTACTATTGAAATGGACGATGCGATTGGAGCAGTTGGGACAATTTATCTTCGTATTCCTGAAGACGGGGTCGGCCAAATTCAGGTTGAATCTGGTAGCGCCATGAGGACTTATAATGCCAAAACTGAGGATGGGCAACCAATGGCTACAGGCGAATTTGCTGAAGTGATAGATGTTGTATCTTCAACTTTAATAGTAAAAAGAAAGTGATTCCAGTTATCGGTTTTCAGATGATGTCGGCAAAGACTTCATGACCTATGCCCTCTTCTTCTGTATTGAGTTGATATAATGGCAGATGGCAGTTCACCCTTTGGAACAATAATGATTTTCGCAATAGTATTAGTTTTAGTTGCAATGACAATTTTCTTCGCACAGCGGTACAAGCGCTGTCCNCCCGACAAGATNATGGTGGTTTATGGTCGAACCTCGGGAGGAAGAGCATCTCGAACGATTCATGGTGGTGCAACACTAGTTTGGCCGTTAATTCAAGATTACTCGTTCCTATCGTTGACTCCGATTACCATCAACATTGATCTAAGAAATGCACTTTCCATGCAGAACATCAGAATAAATGTACCTAGTACTTTCACTGTTGGAATTAGTACTGAAAAAGCAATTATGGCTAATGCAGCCGAGAGACTATTGCAATTATCACCGCAGCAAATTGAAGAGATGGCCAAAGAGATTATTTTTGGTCAACTACGTCTAACAGTTGCTTCACTTACTATTGAGCAAATTAATCAAGATAGAGACACATTCCTTGAGATGACCAGGACCAATGTGGATACCGAGTTACAAAAGATTGGTATCTATCTAATTAACGTTAACTTGGTAGATATTACTGATGAGTCTGATTATATCGAGAGCATCGGTAAGAAGGCAGCTTCTACTGCAGTTGAAAATGCAAGAATCGATGTAGCGAACGCAGAAAGAGACGGAGCGGTTGGTGCTGCTAAAGCAAACAGAGTACGAGAAATTGAGGTTGCAAATAACCTAGCAGAGGCAGAGAAAGGTCGTAAGACTGCTGAGGCAGATCAGCGTGTATATGTCGGTAATCAAGAAGCATTAGCTGTGTCTGGAGAGAACGCAGCTACTGCAATAGTGAAGAATTCAGACGCAGACCTTGCAGAGATTGAAGCGGCAGCGAAACAGCGTGCAGCAGTGGCAGCAGCGGAGGCTGAAGCAGCAATTCAGAGAGCTATATACAAAGAGGAAGAGGCTAGATTGCAAGCAAGTGAGATTGTACGTGAAGAAATCCAGAAACAGCAAATTGAGATTTCTGCAGAAGCCGAAGCTGAACGTCTAAGACGTATTGCTAGAGGTGACGCAGATGCGATTCTTGCAAGATATGAAGCAGAAGCTGCTGGTATACAGAAGGTACTGGATGCTAAGGCAGCAGGTTATGCTGGATTAGTACAAAGCGCCGGCGGGGATACCAAGGCTGCTGCAACTCTACTAATGGTCGAAAAGATAGAGAATATGGTATCTGCACAGGTTGAAGCAATCCGTAATATGAAGATTGACAAGGTCACTGTATGGGACGGTGGAAGTAATGCTGATGGCACTTCTGCAACGAGTAATTTTGTGAGTAGTTTAGTGCAAAGCTTACCTCCAATCCATGATGTTGCAAAGATGGCCGGTGTAGATCTACCAGACTATCTCGGCACCCTGTCCGAAGAAAATACAAACGAATGAGAAACTGTCCTAATTGGATAGTCACCCTCATGAATGAATTGTATGTCGGACTGTCATGGTCGTTGAAGATGTAGTTATTATTGGTGGTGCTAGGACGCCATTTTGTGAATGGCAAGGTGGTAAAAGAGGAGATGGCCTTCCTGGTGGTTTACTAAAGGACATAAGCGCACTTAAATTGGGTGAAATAGCAATTAGAGGTGCCTTAGAGAAGACGGGGACCTCTCCAGAAAATGTAGATCATGTAATAATGGGATATGCATTACAAACATGTGATCAAGCAATATTTGGTGCTAGGCACGCGGGTTTGGGTGCTGGAATACCACAAGAAGTGCCAATGCTAACTCTCTCAAGAATTTGTGGTTCTGGCGTGCAATCTATTGTAACTGGCGCGCAAATGATAATGCTGGGAGAGGCATCAACGGTAGTTTCCGGAGGAATGGAGAATCTCTCACAATCTCCACATGTATTACGGGGGATGAGAGATACATACAAGCTTGCAAGACCTCCAAAAAAAGGTACAGTATTGGAAAAAGATATGGAAGATTACCTATTTACAAATTTACTTGACGGTATGTGTGGTTCTTTCATGGCTCAAACATCTGATGAAATCTGTCGAAGGAAAGGAATTACTCGAGAAGAAACAGATGAATTTGCAGCTCTTTCTCACTCCAGAACCGCTACATCGATTGAGAATGGGATATGGGAACAAGAAATAGTTCCTGTTGGTGAAATAACATACAAAGATGAAGATCATGTGGTTTTAGATTCAACAAAGGAATCATTATCAAAATTGAGAACTGCTTTCGGTCCAGAAAGTCTGGTAACAGCAGGTAATGCAAGTGGTGTTGTCGACGGTGCGGCTGCTGTTGTGATTAAATCAGCATCTCAGGCATCATCAGATGGAGATAAGCCATTGGCTAGAATTGTTTCTTGGGGAATAGTTGGTTTAGAACCTGCAATAATGGCATATGGGCCAGTACCGAGTAGTAGATTGGCTCTCGAGAAAGCAGGGCTAACAATTGAAGATATAGACAGATGGGAGATTAATGAGGCATTTGCAGGTCAGGCTGTTGCTTGTATCAAAGATTTNGGTATTGATTTTGAGAAGGTTAATGTTAACGGTGGGGCTGTTGGTTTAGGGCACCCACTTGCAGCTACTGGTACTAGATTAGTGCTTACATTGGCTCATGAATTGAAGAGATGNGGTGGNAAATATGGTGTTGCAACTGCATGTATTGGTGGNGGCCAAGGTATTGCTATGATNATCGAATCAATCTAGAGCATTATANCTNTAATTTCCTGNATATATTTCAGCATNCTNATACTAATTATAANTATGAAGAGTGTAGTTATTATCTTGACTGGTAAGTACTTTATTGCGTATTTAGCNCCGGTAAATGCCAGAAACATCACCAATATTGGTACCAATGCGCCAATTAATGTTGCTTCATCTAATAGATTACTCGCATTCCCATCTATCAAAATGTGAGAAATAATAGCTGTTGGAACAATCATTGCTGCTAACATAAATGCNGTCCCTGCAGATGATTTAGTATCAAGACCCCCATAATTTCGATTCATTGTAACGAAAATACCTCCTCCTCCAATGCCCAAAAGTCCAGAAGACATGCCGCCGAAAAATATTCCAGTTAACCAATATTTCTCATTCATCTCCCCTATTGCTTCTCCCGTAATATCTTCTTTAGATAATATTCTAAGTAGCGCCTTATAACAAATCCAAGAAACTATGAATAATGCAATAATTTTAATTGTAATATCGTTGATATATTCAATTAGTAAAAAACCTAAAACGGTTCCAGTAATTGCACCTGGAATTCCAAAAAAGATTCCTCTTTTAGCAATATTAATATCTCCATATCCTCCTTTATTATGAGCGAATTGACTACCTAGAGCTACCGACCAAACCAATATTAATGAGCCTAAAATTGCTGTTTTAATATTCCAATCCATTATGTAGTGTAGAATTGGCATGAAGATAATTCCTCCTCCCAGTCCTAATGGCGAAAAAATAACCGCAGTAGAACATATTAGAAATAGTGCTAAAATTGTACTAGGTTCCAATTCCAAGCCTCCATTTTTGAGATATTTATGTGAACATTATTATTGTTAGATAACTACTAATTAGCATACAAATTGTAGAGACAACTCCAACTATTAGTATTGGTCCACCAGCACTTTTCATACTTTCTTTATTTATGAAAAACCCGACAGATGCGAGTAAAGGAAGCAACATCAACTTGCCTGCTAAAGTCAATCCNTCTGAGATTTCAGTAGGTATTATCCATGTTGATAACATCGCGGCTAATAAGAATCCAGGTATGAAATAGGGGATTTTTCCTAACTTAAATTTTTCATCACCATTATTGTTATTATTATTTGCTAGAATTGCACAAAGAGGAACTATTACAATTAATAATGAGACTCTAGATAGTTTGATTGTTGTAGCTATAAGCATAGCCTCAGGTCCAATAGCCTCTCCTGCAGCGATTGCTTGAGGTACTGCATGAATAACAGAACCTGCCCAAATACCTCCCTGTTCTGTAGATAGGTTCAGAATTTTTGATAGGATTGGAATTGCAAGGAATGTAATCAGGCCTAGTAGATTAATAATTGCAAGTATTACTCCAACATTTTCCTCTTTGAGTTTTAATCCGGGAGAAACTGCAATTACTGCGCTATTGCCACATATGGCGCCCCCAGCTCCTAATGCCAAACTTGTTTCAAGATTTAATTTCAATAATCTTCCAAGTATATAGCACACCGAGAAACTAGTGATCGCAGTAATTAGAACCACAAGTATACCTAAGTATCCTAATTCTGGTGTGAGGAATGATTTTAGATTTAGACCAAATCCTAGAAAAATTATTACTACTGGCATTACAGACTTAATCATCCATTTACCACCAGATTCAAATTTCACAGTAAAATTTGCCAATATTGCTCCAAGAATCAGTGCAATTGTACTTGCTCCAATCTCTAAAAATGTGAGATGCTCATTGAATAAGTAAGCAGTAATACCAATAATTATCGCAGAAGAAATTCCTAATTTAGTTTCCATAATAACACATCAAATAAATCCCGATGAAATCATAGCAACTGCAAGAATACTTCCAGCGGAAGAACCTAGATTTCCAAATATTGTAACCATCAAAACTTTACCAACTCTATTTTTGAAAAAAATACTGAATAAACTAGAAAATTCGAGAAAATCATAAGCATCTTTACCAGTGGGTGGAGAAATTTTCAATTGAGTATATCCTGCAAACCAACCAGCAGCTAGACTGGGATTTAGTGATGTAATTGGTGAAGCAAGTGCGCCTACCAAAACTGATAGTGGATGCCCTCCAGCAATTAGCACTCCTAAACCAGCTAATAATGAATTTAGTATCAACCAAATCAGAGCGGCATCATATAATTCTGAAATATCTCCCTCAATAATGCCTTTACCAACTATTAATGCAAGGAAAACAGGTATCGCAGTCATCAAAATTTTGGGCCATTGGGGTTTTTTTGGCTGTTGATTAAGTGAAGAAAGATTTGATGTAATCTCCAAAGATGGTTTATTCAGATTTTTTTGAATTCCTGTTAAGTGTCCAGCACCCACTACTGCAAGAATTCTCCCCTTACCTCTTATTTGTTGTATTCTACCACTCAAAAACTCATCTCTTTCATCAATTAGTACTTTACCAGCATTTGGTGCGATTTGATATACATCCTCCATCATGTTGCTCAGTAAATCACTGTCCTCAAGTAATTCCTCAAGATCGAAATCATCATCATCATCTTCGAATAATAATGCTTCAAAAACTCTGATTTTCTCAAAGAAACCCATACTATGCCAAGCTCTCCTTAGTGTTATTACCACATTCCTGTCAATTAGTTCAAATGGAATTTTTTCTTCTTCTGCAATGTTTATTGCTGCAAGTAATTCTGCACCAGGTTTTTCTCCGGAATCTATTCCCATTTTCCTTTGTTGAACTGACAAGGCTGATTGTAAAAAAATCATACCTGCTTTACCTTCACTGATGATTTTTAGTAAATCTTCATTATCAATTCCCTCAGGTTTTTTTAGTGCAGTCAATCTTGAATCACAGAGTTCAACTGCGATTATATCTGGCTTAAATTCTTTAATCTGTTCTCTAACTAACTCGACTGAGGTTTTACTCACATGAGCCGTACCCAATAGACGTAGATTTTCATCAATATCTACTATATTTTTAGTTGTGTTAGGCATCATTAATCCTCCAAAGCAGATATTGCACGGAACATATCTGCATGCTCTGCGACATCATGCACTCTGATGATATCTACGCCCTTTATTCTAGAAATAGAAGCAATTCCAAGCGTTCCTGCAAGTCTATCATTAGGTTCAGCCCTACCTAATAATTCGGAAAACATACTTTTTCTACTAACGCCCCACATTAAACCTATTTTGTCATTGGGGACTATATTTCTACCTGATTTTAATAATGATAGGTTATGTTCTAATGATTTTCCAAATCCAATTCCCGGATCTACAATTATTCTTTCAGCATTTATTCCTTCATCTATTAGTAACTTAACTTTCTCATTCAACATTTCTTTGACTTCAATTATTACATCCTCGTATAGAGGATTATTTTGCATATTTTCAGGTATTCCTTTCATATGCATTAAGCAAATGTAGCAATTACTTTGTTTAATCACATCCAACATTCCTACATCCCCTAATGCAGAAACATCGTTTACCATGTGTGCTCCTTCTTTCAAGGCAAGCTCTGCAACTTTTGCTCTCCTGGTATCTATTGAAATTCCAACATTAGGAAATTTCTCCNTAAGTTCCTTAATTACAGGAATAACNCTTGATATTTCCTCTTCCACTCCTACNGGAGTAGCACCCGGTCTAGTTGATTCTCCTCCAATGTCTAACCATTCTGCTCCATTATCTATCATTAGATTTGCAATTTTAATTGTTTCAGATAAATTATTACNCCTAGAATCTTCAAAAAATGAGTCTGGAGTGATATTTATGACTCCCATGATTCTCGGAAAACCATCTNCTCGGCGAGTTATCAAGGGTCTCGAGTCAGGCATGTTGAGGCCTCGATTCTACCAATCCTTTATGATGTGATGTAGTGGCAATCCAACGATGGTTGTAGGAGACGATGTAGTTAATGATGGCCATTTGCCTATGAATCAACCTAATATAAATGGGCAAAATGATGACTCAATGAACCAATCATCGTTAGAAATGATGGAATCAATCATTCAGCGTCTTCAACCTCAAAATAGACACGAAATTAGGGATATGATTTTCCATCGCGGTAGAATTTCAGGAGCTATGCTGATTATGGCAATTTTACTTTGGTGGATTTCAGTAGAGAAAGGTGCTGAAAGATTAGGNGATTCGGCAATTCCGATTTCTCAACTTGGTGGATTTGAGTTTGCAGAATTAAGTCTAATAGTTCCAAGTATCGCATTATTTGCTACTCTAGTAATGTCAATTGGAAGAGAAAGGGGGAACGCGGTTTTGTCGAACTTAGCAGGAATATTAGTTATTTTAGGTGCTTTTTACATCTTAGAGCCATTCGGTAATCTGGTTTTAGGAACCGGTGATATGGACTTGCAAAACGCACTATTTGCTAGTGGGCGCCTAACTCTGTTGGCATTATTACTACATTTCGCAACTAGATTTTTCTTCGAGGCCCTTCTTCTTCAGTGGGTTAGAACTTGGTTATTATCGAATGATATTGACGTTTTCTCATCCAATGAACAGAATATTCACGAGGGTCATACTGATGAAGAGACTCCTCTCGCATAGAGTTGTGAGTGGTGACGAGTCCCCCTATGTCAGTGTTCTGAGATTAGGTCACAGAAGAGATCGAGATAAACGCATTACTTCACATCTTGGCCTCACTGCTAGAGCATTCGGAGCAAATGAAATCCTTTTGTCAGGAGATGATGATCAATCGGCTTTGGAAACTTGGAGGAATGTGACAAAAAGATTTGGGGGTAATTTCAAATGTTCTTACGAAAAGAAACCATTATCGCTTCTAAGAAAATTCTCAAAAAATTCTGGTGAGGGTGAACCTGGTACAATCGTTCATCTAACTATGTATGGGGAACCTTGGAAAGAAGAATTACCTAAGATTGATTTTTCCAAACCAATGATTATCGTTGTTGGAGGTACTAAGGTTCCTGGAGAAGTATACCGTTTGGCTGATCATAATATCTCAATTGGTAATCAACCTCACTCAGAGGTTGCCGCATTGGCAATTTTTCTTGAATCATTAATTGGTGAAATCGACGAAGAAAAACAATTTCCAGATGGCGAAATTAGAGTAGTCCCAAATGGAAATAGGAAAGAAGTAATTACATTTGAGGAAGAATAATTATCCTCAAAATCTGATTTGTTAAAGTCAATGATTAATAATCGTGTTCCGGGACTATCTATGATGTCGGAGTCGGCACCGGGTAAAGGATTCACTCCCGGTGCAGGTATTATTGGTGTTGAAAACCCAGCAACTTTCACTGATGCTGCCGATATTCTTGTAGAATCTAAGAAATTACAACCCCCTAGTCAAGAACCGGGGATATTAATTCTAGCTGATGGTACTCGCTTCAAAGGTAAGTTATTTGGTGCAGAAACAATTGCGATGGGAGAATTAGTATTCACGACAGGAATGTGTGGTTATCAAGAAAGTCTAACTGATCCATCATTTGCCGGGCAGGTCCTTACATTTACATGGCCTTTACTAGGTAATTATGGTATACAGGCATGTAGTTCTGAATCTTCATCTGTTTGGCCCAGAGGAGTAGTTTGTAGGGAACTAATGAAAATTCCAGATCATCGTAGTTCTGTAGGCAGCGTTCATGAGTTTTTATTATCTCATGGAGTTCCTGGAATTGAAGGTATAGACACTAGGGCACTGACAAGGAGAGTGAGAGAGCATGGGACTGTATTATGTGTATTCGGACCTGCAGAAAAAGAGAATGAATTAAATGAAATTCTTGAGAATCTTACACCTCCTGATCATTCAGATTTGGTCGCTGAAGTTACTTGTTCTGAATCAGTAATTTTGAATGAAGGAGCAACAGACTCCGAAGGAACGCCTTTACCTAGATTAGCAGCAATTGATTGTGGCATCAAATATAATATTCTGAGAGAACTATGTTCTCGTTTCGAAGTAGTTTGGTGTCCGGCAAATATGGATTTTGATGAAATTATTGGGATGTGGTCACCTGACGCCTTCTTCTCTTCCAATGGGCCTGGAGACCCAGCACATCCTGGTTTTGCAACAATTGCCAGAGATACATTAGCTTCAGCAGTTAGGGCCGATTTCCCGGTCATGGGAATTTGTTTAGGACATCAATTAATGGGACTTGCAGCAGGCTTGAGGACATATAAGTTGAGATATGGTCATAGGGGAGCAAACCAGCCTGTGATGGATCTAGAAAGTAAGAGAGTCTACATTACGAGTCAGAATCATGGTTTTGCAGTTGAAGATCCTGAAAAAGGTATGCTTGCTCCACATCCAAGCGGGGCATCATCAGAAAAAGGTGAGAATATCCTTGGTGCAGATTTCAAAGTCAGATACATCAATGCAAATGATGGAACAGTTGAGGGCTTAGATCTGATAGGAAAGTCATCATTCACAGTTCAGTTCCATCCTGAAGCACGCCCAGGTCCACTAGATGCCGCTCCTTTATTTGATAGATTTTCTGAAATCGTGAATAAAAAGATTCCAAGTGATAGGTTTGCAAAGGTTCTCAGAGGTGATAATTAATGCCTAGAAGAGATGATTTGGAGCGAATAGTGATCTTGGGTAGTGGTCCAATTAGGATTGGTCAGGCTGCAGAATTTGATTTCTCTGGTTCGCAAGCCTGTAGAGCATTGCGAGATGATGGTTATGAAGTGATTCTAATCAATTCGAATCCTGCAACTATACAAAATGATCCTGAAATGGCAGATAGAATATACATTGAGCCATTACTTCCCGAAGTAGTCAAGCGTATTTTAGAGATTGAGAAACCAGACGCTATACTAGCAGGAATGGGTGGTCAAACAGCCTTGAATATAGCTATGGCCCTGGCTCATGATGGTTCTTTAGATGAATTAGGTGTTGAATTGATTGGCTGTAATTTAGCCTCAATCGATGAGGCAGAGGATAGAGATTTGTTCAAGAAGGTATGCGAAGAAATAGATCTTCCAGTCTGTAAGGCGATCGCTTGTGATTCAATTGATGAAGTAATTCAGGCAGCAAATACGTTGGGTGTATTCCCACTTCTAATTAGGCCTGCCTTCACGTTAGGGGGATTGGGAGGAGGGACTGCTTTCAATATGGGGGAATTAGTAGAAATTGCTAGTCAAGGAATCTTACATTCTGCTATTGGACAAGTATTGATTGAAGTAAGTATTTTGGGATGGCAAGAACATGAATATGAAGTGATGAGAGATGATGCAGATAATGCAATTATTGTTTGTACTATGGAAAATTTAGACCCTATGGGCGTCCACACGGGTGAATCAGTTGTTGTTGCGCCACAACAGACACTTTCTGATAGAGATCATCAGAAATTGAGGAATGCAGCATTGAAACTAATTCGTAGATTAAACATCAAAGGAGGCTGTAATGTCCAATTCGCAGTTGATCAAAACAATGGGGATTATAGAGTGATTGAAGTTAATCCCAGAGTCTCACGTTCCTCTGCACTAGCATCCAAAGCTACCGGGTATCCAATTGCTAGAATGGCAGCTTTGATTGCAGTAGGATATACTCTAGATGAGCTTCCAAATCCAATAACCGGTGAAGGTACAACAGCCGCTTTTGAACCAACTCTAGATTATTGTGTTGTCAAGATACCCCGATGGCCTTTTGATAAATTTAGAACCGCAGATAGAACTATCGGGACATCAATGAAATCTACGGGAGAAGTAATGGCAATAGGGCGCTGTTTTGAAGAGGCTTTCCTCAAAGCTTGGGCCAGTTTAGAATATGGCCAACCACATCCGAGGCCTCTAACATTAGCAGATGCATCTGGTGGAGAAACAATGGATGAGAGGGCCTCTCAGCCCTTACCAGAAGCGATGTTAGTTGATTGGTTAAGAGTTCCAACAGATAGAAGGATGGGAGCACTTTTTGAAGCGTTTAGAAGAGGGTATACGATTGAGGATGTACGTGATTTGACTGGAGGAGTTACTAGATGGTTTTTACATCGTTTTGAAAGAATGGCTGCAGTTGAAACGGAGATTAGAGCAGCTGGTGAATTAGGAATGACTCCTTCAGATATACAACCTGAAGAAATGCGTTACTGGAAAGGTTATGGTTTTACAGATTTACATATCGCTGATGCGTTATCTGGATTCCCTGCNTCTGGATTTAAACAGTTACCTAACGGGAAAAATGAGTTTGCGGTAACTGCTCGAAGGCATGAACTAGGCATCCATCCAAGATTCAGGATGGTAGATTCTTGTGCAGCCGAATTTGCTGCTGTNACTCCATATTATTATACAACTTATGAGTGTGGTACACAGTACATAGGAATTGATTATGTTCCAAATCTNAATCAAAGTAGAAAGAAAAGAATAGTTGTAATTGGNTCTGGACCAATACGTATNGGTCAAGGNATTGAATTCGATTATGGATGTGTNCATGCTGTAGGTGCTATACAAGATTTAGGNCATGAAGCAATNATTATCAATAATAATCCAGAGACAGTTTCAACTGATTTCGATACTAGCGATAGGNTATATTTCGACCCCTTAAATTTGGAATCTGTAAGTGAAATTTTGCTTCGTGAAGATGCACACGGAATATTATTGCAATTTGGAGGTCAGACTGCAATNAATCTTGCTCTACCTCTCTCAGATAGTCTTCCTCATTTGTCATCAATGGGTCTTGATATCATTATGGAAGGAACAACTCCAGAGGCAGTTGACGAAGCAAGTGATAGAGAGAGATTCGAGTCATTTGCTCAAAGAAATAATTTGAGAATGCCTGATGGAATGACCGCAACAAGTCCCGACGAGGTACGTGAAGCAGTCAGAGAAATTGGTTATCCTGTACTGATTAGACCTTCCTATGTTCTAGGCGGGAGAGGTATGGAAATTTTATCCTCAAACCGTCAGTTAGAATCTTACATGCAAGATGCTTTCCTCTCTCCCGAAAGACCATTGCTAGTAGATGAATATCTTGGAAATGCTATAGAACTCGATGTTGATGCAGTTTCAGATGGAAGAGAGGTATTAGTAGGTGCAATAATGGAACATTTGGAAGAAGCAGGAATTCATTCAGGNGANTCCACATGTTTTATTCCNCCACAAAATATTTCTGAAAACGTTNTGAAACAAGTAGATGAATGGACNCGAAAAATAGGTCTTGANCTTGGAATTNTCGGGTGTTACAATATTCAATTCGCNATAAGAGGTGAGACGTTATATGTCTTAGAGGTCAACCCAAGAGGNTCTCGGACCTTCCCATTTGTAGCNAAGGCAACNGGNGTTCCATTAGCAAGNATTGCAGCAATGGTTGCACTAGGAGAGAAACTATCCGATATTAACATCCCGGATAGACAAGACGATGCTGTCTGNGTTAAAGCACCNGTNTTTCCTTTCATAAAATTAAGAGGTCTTGATCCCGCACCNGGTCCTGAAATGAAGTCCACTGGAGANGTCATGGGAAGTCATGAGAGGGCTTCAGCAGCNTATCTNAAAGCTCGTTTAGCNACTGAGTCNCCAGTTCCAACAGAAGGAGGTGTTTACATTACTGTCAAAGATGCNGATAAGGATTCTATAATCGAACATGCGAAATCATTGATTAATTTAGGATTTAAGATATATGCNACCAGAGGNACTGCGAATGCNCTGAGAGANAAAGGNGGATTAGAAGTAGAAACCTGTTATCGGATTACAGAAGGACTGACTCCAGATGCACTCGACCTAATGAGGCAAGGTAAAATTCAACTCATCATAAACACTCCAAGGAATACTGGTGGAGCAGTATTAGATGGAAATATGATGAGAAGATTGGCTGTTGAATTGAATATTCCTTTTGTCACAACAATGGCNGGGGCTAGAATGGAAGTTCTTGCAATTGCAGAAGCAATTGATGGTATACCTGAGCCAAGACTTTTGAATATTGGAACTTTATGAAATCATCTTTATTTCAAATCTCTCGTTTNCAATTAGCGATTTCCTTAATTACCTAGAATTATCGAAGCGAACTATGTTGAGTTTGAAAGAAATCCCGGGTGTTGGAGATTCTTTAGCTGAAAAATTAATTTCAGAGATTGGATCTTTGAAAGATGTAGAACGTGTGATTAAAGATGGTGATGTNGGGGCATTATCAGGAATTGAGGGCATTTCACCTCAAAGAGCAGTTAAATTGATTAATTCAGCAAATAAGTTCTCAAATGAGATAATAATTACTGATGAAGGAAGAAGGCTACACAAAGATTTGATTTCTAATATTACAGATTTTATCATAACAAAATCTGCTAAAGAAAGACTTTCAATAATGACTCCTCTTTCAAGAACTAGTATTANTGAGATAGAATCAAGGAGAACTTGGTCCAAAAATTCGATAAAATTCATTAATGAAAGTAGGTCATCATTTCAGATGTGGAAAGATTCTATAGCTGGTCTAAATTATGCCAAAGAACCAANTTCAAAAGTTGATAGAGTCATAGTTGTACCAAATGTCGATGAATTAGAAAAACTAAGATATTTAGGAAAAAAATGCAGGATATTAGTACGATCTAAAGATGAAAATTGGCAAGATTATGTCGGGCTTAACAAGGTCACGTGGATAGGGAACGGCGCACCTGAAAAACTCCCTTCTGGATGGATAATCGGAAAATCAAGTGATTGCTTATATGAACTAATTCCTGAAGTNCCTATAGAGTGGCTCAAGATTAATACGAATAATTTATCAATAATTTCAAAATTATATGAACAAATATGGCCGATAAATCCTATAGGTGAAATCATATCAGATCATTTAGAAGGTCTTGGAGAATTAACACTTTTGTTACAATCTCTAGATAATGAATCTTCTAATATACGCAATTTAGAGGAATTAAGAGATAATTTATGGAATCAAGTAAAGATAATTGAGGAATCAGTGAACGATGCAATAGTCTCAGGAACATCTCAATCTAAGATTTCTTTTGATGGGGATGAAGTTCTTTCATACTATTCTGATATCTCTGGCTTAGAAAGACGATTGAAGAATTCTGTTGCAGATACAATTGATTTCGCACTGCAAGAAGGTGTTAAAAAATTATATGAATATCTAGATAAAACAGAAATAAATATCCCGAAGGAAATTTATTCAAGTGAATATCCATGCGTTATTAATAGAGATTCAGTAGAGTTTATAGAAAGTGAATTAGAAAGCAGGATAAACGATGAGAGAAGTAAAGGGGAAGTAATCATTGCTAACTCAACTGTTAAGATAATGGAAAAATCACGTAAAGCAATATCAAAATTTATTGAATTAGATATGTGGATTGGTGTAGGTAATTGGAGTATTTCTAATCGATGTACGATGCCNGATATTTGTTTAAATAATCCTGGTNTTTGGATGAAAGATGGTCGTCATTTGTTANTGGGTTGTATACCAGATCCAGTTACATATGGAATTGGAGAAGTATCTCCTGAATTAGATAGAGATCGAATTGCACTATTATCTGGAGCAAACTCTGGTGGAAAGACAACGCTGCTTGAAACATTAGGTTCAATGATTCTCTTAACACACTCTGGCCTGCCTGTNCCTGCATCATATGCAAAAATAGGNCTTCTAGACGAGCTTCACATATTGGCAAAAGTTTCAGGNACACAATCTGCAGGGGCATTAGAAAGGACATTAAAGAAATTAGCAGATGTATTAGTTTCTAGTCAAAGAAAGATAATTCTAGCNGATGAATTAGAAGCNATAACAGAGCCNGGTGCAGCTTCATTGATATTAGGAGGNTTGTTGAAGGNATCAAAGGGCAATNATGATACTAACATTTTACTGGTGACTCATATAGGTAATTCAATTTCTGATGTAATGGGCGGGNAAATTAGAATTGATGGTATNGAAGCNCAAGGNTTAGATGAAAATATGGANCTGATAGTAGATAGAAANCCTAAAAGAAATCTNCTTGCTAAATCCACTCCTGAACTNATAGTTAGNAGGTTAGCTTCAAGATCGAAAGGTCCAACTTCTGAGATATTTTCTAATTTNTTACAAGGATTNTGAGAAAATATTCACTATTACTTCTTTACCAACTTCANTCATNATTGAAGCAATTCTTGGCCCATANTCTGAACCAAGGATTACTAGATATAGGGCAATATATGCGTCTCTAGGATTAAGTTCAATTTCAGAAGTAGTAGTTCTAATTATCTCATTAATTTCTCCCTCATTCCATTCAATTAGATTAAATTTAGAATATAATTCTGTAAGAAATAGCATTTGTTTTTGATTAATTTTATTCTTATTTTCTTCTGTTATTTTTTCCTGAATATTTATTCTTGCTGCCTCAGGAAAATGACGACTATTTATCCAGTTTCTCATTTTCAATAATCTATTTCTTAGTACCTCATTAGGTTCCCCTTCAATGTGTTTACTTTTATTCAGTGATTTCCAGACATCATCATCATTAGATTTTATTTGTGCTAACATTGCTAGGTGTCTAAATGAAACTCCTGCTGTGGATAGAGTTGCATCCTGCCCTCTAATTACTTGACTCAATCTTAATGCACCTAATGCTGTATCTCTGGCAACCTTCTTTTTTTTATTCAAATCGCCGTTTTTTGGAGGATTAGATACTAATCTCTCATATTCATCTGCGGTTTCAAAAAGTGAAGGTCCGGTGTCAAAATCAATATGTTTCTTAATTTTAGTTCTTGCAATCACATATCTTAGAATTTCAGGAGGCACTAAATTCAAAGCCTCTATTGGACCAATTGTGTTGCCACTGGAGCTAGACATTGGGCCAGAACCTTTCAGTTGTATCCATTCATAGACCATTTTTTCCGGTGGCTCGCCACCTAGAATTCTACATATTGGAATTCCTGTATCATAACTTCCTCCAGAAGCGCCATGGTCTTTTCCGGCTGGCTCACATGTTATTCNATGAACTCCCCATTTTGCNGCCCAATCAACTCTCCAAGGCATTTTCCCNTCTGCTTTACGAATATCTGACTTTCCATTGACACCATTTCTATCAGTCCAAAATACGTATGGTTTTTCNTATCCTGTCACTGTAACACCATCCATACTTCCGTCACTACCTATTGGGTTAAATGGATACCAACTCTCTGGNAATTCTCTTCCGGATATTTTCTCTATAGTTTNATGAATTTTTNCTCTATTTTTTATTGCTAAATCAATTTTTTCTGCAAATTCTCCATTTTCATAAGTTTCATGGTTCATCACCACTCGAGGATTGACNCCAATTTGCTTCAATGCTTCCAAGAATGGATTCAAGAANTGAATAGCATAGTTTTCACCCTGATAATTTGGAGTNCCATCAGGATTTGGAGCTGGAATATTAACNAAAGGGAAGCCGATAAATTTTTCATATTCATCTGAAAGAAAATCATATACTCTTCTAAGAGGATCCATTGAATCAACTATGAANATATATTCTGATTTTATNNCTGCATCAATACATGCTCTATGTATCATTTCGGCTGTCAAGATTTCTCTTAAATGACCAATATGAAATTCGCCAGANGGAGTTATCCCTGAAGCAATGACTTGTGAGTCATTTTTCTGAGATANTCGCTGCGCTGTATGGTCTGCCCAATGCATTTCTATGCCTCAAACAGTTACTACTCTTACAAGTCCTCTCAAGGGNACACCTTCAAGGGCATTTGCTTCAGATTTATTCGCTAGAACTAAGCANAGTTTTACCTCAGCACCTGCATTTCTTAGATTTTTAATCGTCTTTTTCANNGTAGTTCCAGAAGAAACAACATCATCAACNACNACTACNTGCTTCCCNGAAACGGAAGCGAAAATTTCCGAGATATGAGCNCCTTCATCTTCACTAATTGAACGACTAACTGCTAAATCAAGGTCTAANTGTCCCGCAATAGCCTGNGCAAAGGGTATACCATTGATACTAATTCCCACAATTGTATCAATTTCATCACCAANTTCTTCTTCTATNATATCTGCAAAGATATATGATATTGCCTCAATTCTACTCGCTTTAACTGCTACAGATCTCCAACCTACTTGGACATCTGTAGGNCTATCGTCAGAAGAGGTGTTACTCGAATATTCTTCAGTTGATAGCCATTGAATAGTTGTTTGAGATAGTGACAGCTCATCTGCAATCTGTTGTGTGTTCAAACCGTTACTACGGTGTTGTTTAACTTTGGCTCGAAGCTCGTCTACGCTCAGTGGCATCAATTTGTCCTAGAATCCCGTCCTGTATCAAGCCATCGGATGAAAAGTATCTATTTTATTGATATTTTAANACTAAAATCTTCCAGTAGAACCAAATCCNCCGTCNCCTCTTTCCGTTTCGCCAAGGTTTTCAAAAGTTACTTCTATGAATTTAGACTTAGGAATNGGAGTAATCAATAATTGTGCTATTCTTTCATTTTTTTGTATNAAGTATGAGTCTCCTTCGCCNATCCATGTCATCAGNACGAATAGCTCACCTCTGTAATCNGCATCAATTGTACCTATACTGTGGGGTAATATCAAACCTTTTTTTCCAAGAGATGAACGNGCTCTAACTTGGCCTTCATATCCCTCAGGAATGGCAACATGAAGTCCAGTTCTTACCATNGTACTACTTCTACGCTTGACAACAGTGTCTTCTAGTGAATATAAATCCCATCCAGCAGCATGAACACTGCCTTTAGTTGGTAGTAATGCATCCTGATGTGTTCTAGCAACTTTCACTTCAATAACCTCATCCATGACATCCCCCAAGTAAAGCAGCATTTTACGCTTATCACTGGAGTTTCCCAGTCGGTGGGGTGAAAAGGGGAAGTCTTCTCGGAAGCACAATGGTTGACTTCGAATATGAGTCTCTACTAGAGAGGGCACGAGAGCGTATTCCCAAGAATATTAGTGAGAGATCTAGATGGACAATGCCAGAACCTGAGATATTAATTGAGGGAAATCAAACTATTCTTAGAAATTTCGCTGCAATTGTTGATGCAATGGATAGAGATGCAAATCATGTATATCAGTTCTTAATCAATGAACTCGGAACATCTGGAACTCGGGAACAGGTCAGAGTCTTATTCAAGGGGCGGGTTCCTCCTAAGAGAATTAAAGAAAAAATTGTATCATACGTAAAATCATATATTTTGTGTGGACAATGTAGAGCTCCAGATACCCGTTTTATTAAAGAAGAGCGAACTACACTATTGAAATGTCAAGCCTGTGGTGCTACTAGGCCAGTTAAACTTTAGAATTAGTCACAAAACAACTTAAATTTATTTTTACATAGGAATATTTTGTTAGTTTTTATTCTATTCTAAGGGTGAAAAGTCCAACAATACTTTCCCTCTATTTTTCCGATTATGCATATGCTTCTGTGCTTCTGCGACCTCTTCGAACCTCCAAACTGAATCAATAATTGGATTAATCTCTCCGTCTTGTAATAGTTTTCCAAGTTCTTCAAGATGATTTCTGAAGATTTCTTCATCGTCCATCCTACCCATATGAACTCCAAAAATTGCCTTATTTGAATTCATCATTTTCATTGGATTAAATTTAGGTGTGTTAAGAACCATTTTCATTGCCGCAAATATTGATCTTTTCTCTTTAGGGACAGCAGAAGAGGCGCCAAAACAATGTAATTTACCACCATTTCTTAAAGAATTATAAGATCTCATAAGGTGTTTTCCAGCCACTGGATCAATCGCCTGATGTACTCCCTTTCCACCTGTCAATTCTTTACAAACTTTAACAAAATCTTCATTCTCACGATCTACAAAACGCATTCCTAGCGATTCAACAAATTCCTTTTTCGATTTCGAAGCCGTACCAATAATCACTTTTGCTCCAATAGAATTGCAAATCTGTGCAGCAGCAGTCCCGACTCCTCCAGCGGCNTGGTGAATTAGAATNGAATCANCCTTTTTCATTCTCCCTAAGTANACTAGCATATGATATGCNGTTCCATATGTTACAGGCATTGCTGCAGCCTGATCAAAACTGATTTCATCAGGNATTGGAATAATTCTACTTGAATCTACAATTACTTCTTCNGCATATCCTCCAAAACCAGTCATTGCNATGACCCTTTCNCCAACTTCTAATTNTTTTACCTCATCTCCAGTTTCAATAATTATACCTGAGGTTTCATACCCNGGAGTAAATGGGAAATCAGGATTACTNCCNTACAGTCCTTGCCTCATCATTAAATCTGCAAAATTTATCCCAGCTCTGTAAACTCTAACTTTAACTTGATTATTATTTGGTTTCCCTAATTCTTCATCTATAATTTCTATAGATTCNGGCCCTCCAATTTTACTGTATACTATTCTTTTCACGATATCATCCTCAATCATCATCATACATCAGATAATCAGTAGNTTTTTCNCCAGAAATTATATTTTTTGCCATTACCAAAATCGCATCCTTTTCATTAGGTATGGTATACCATTCACTATCCGGGTATACAACACANGATATTCCTTTCTCACAACAGCCAAGGCAACCAGACTTATTCACTCGAATATCGCTTATTCCTTTCTGTTTGATTGTTCTTTTCAGTAGCGTCATAACNTCTAATGAACCTTTGGAAGAGCAACANCCTCTGGGATTATTTTCATCTCTTTCATTNACGCATACAAATACNTGTTTTCGAATTTCATTCATAAAAACCCTCAAATNTTGTCGAATTTAGCAGCTAAAATGAAATCAGATTCAACTAATCCGTCTATTTTATGAGTAAAAATTTTGACCTTTACACTACCCCAACTTAATTCGAAGTCTGCATGATGATTCTCTACTTCACAAATATTTCCNGCAATATTTACAAAATCTAGAGCAGTTTTGAAATCACTAAATTTCCATTCTCTGTAAAGATGATGATTTTCAATTACTTCCCATCTAGAATCAATTTTAGATATAAATCCTCCAATTTCTTCTTCATTCAGTGCAGGAACACCTCCNTGACANGGAATACATGTCTTNGTNGAAAAATCAGTTTCTTCATTCATATTTAATCCCACACGTGATTATCGTCTCTTCCATCNACCTGTCTCTCAGCTTCTTCATGTAAGTTTGAACGACGTCTAATTTCCTCTTTTTCGAAAGTTAGAAGCTCTTTGTCTTCAATATATGGTTTTCTTAGATGAGTTANTAATCTGAGCTGAACAATAATGTCTCTTGCNATTGAACGAAAATCNCCATTTTCATCCCANATNTCTATTACATTCCTNGAAGTGCCTACTAACATTCCTCTAATGTATGGATCGGATTTTTCCGGNAGTGCTCTTGAATCNANTAATATTTCTACTAGATCGTCTTTTCTTAATCCNGATGTTCTCCCAGCTAANGGACCTAAGAAAACATCTTGAAGCTCAGANAATTTAGGTTCACCATATTCTTGATGTATTTTTGTTGCCCATTCCGGTAACTTTCCCTCTCTCCCCTCAACACTCATGGCNGTCGGTAAACTATGTTATAGAAAAGTCAACGGGTTCCGAGATTATACAAATTTATGACTAAATGACTACTTAATTGAAGTGGGATAGTATAGGCGCAGTGTTGGAGGAGAGGATATGGCAACGCCACAATGGAGAAGTATTCCTACNGTTTTATATCCGCAAGAAATCCTTGACAAAGCATTTCGTAAAGCTTCGAAACAGTCAGATATGGTAGAAGACCCAGATAAATATCACAGAGTGAGGAAGCAGATGGTTAGAATGATTCAGTCCGCGTCTGATACTATAGATTCAACNTTAAGAAACTGGGTNGATAAATGGCCAAGTCTCAATGCGNTGTCTGAATTTGATAGAGCATTGATAGATGCNGCNGTTGGAAATGACGATTACCGTAGAAGTCTTGGAGCAATTCAGTGGGCTGCTGAAAGAGTAAGGAAGATTTCNGGNGAGTCTGAATCAAAAATTCTTCGCTTGAGGAATATAGAAAGCTTNCACGAAGCAAGGAGNCATGCCTATGGCAGGATATCTTCTATCGTTCATCAGATATCTCCACAAATTTTGTGGCTNGGAGAAGCTAGAGATATTCTCAGAAAGTTACCATCTGTGGATTCTGATGAACCAGTAATAGTGGTGGCAGGTTCTCCAAATGTAGGCAAATCTGCTTTGATCGGAGCTTTATCTTCTGGAGAACCTGAAGTTGCTGCTTATCCATTCACTACCAAGCAGTTGCATCTAGGGCATTTCCATCATCGTCGTCGTTCTTACCAAATGGTGGATACCCCTGGATTATTGGATAGGCCGATGGAGGAAAGAAATTTAATTGAGATGCAGGCTATTGCAGCATTAGAAAATATTGGGGATGTATTAGTCGTATTAATTGATGCGAGTGAATCAGGAGGTACCTCTATGAAAGAGCAAATGAATCTCCTGAATGAAATCAAATCATTGGTCACAGAAAGACCTATCATAGTTGTATACTCGAAATCTGATCTTCTTGATGAAAAACCATTAAATTCAAAGATTCTAATCTCTACTGTAAGCGGAGATGGAATAGAAGAACTTCGTAATATTCTAATCGAAACTATCGCTGCAGATAAAATTCATAATCCTCTAATTTTACCAGAAAATTGGCATGTTGAAGAAAATTCTCTAGAACCTTTGGGTACCAAATACGAAATTGAAAAGCGTAGGGAAATGGATAATTAATTTACGTGCCATGTGTGACCACATGTCTTACAGTACAGATCATATCCTCCGTAAGATTTCTGTAATCCACTTACATCAATAGAAGTTCCACAGTTACTGCATTTCTCTCTCATGTTTGCCCGAACTCGCCAATGTTATTCAATTTCTCGATTCATAGTTCACTAACTATCTCTAAACTTCATGAATAGTTTCTTAATTGGAAATGCCATTTCTCCGGCACCCAGAAACAGTGTTAACGATATTATTGCTAGTAATAGTTCGATAAACCAGTTTAAACTAATTTCAACACTTGTTGTTAGAACTTGTTGGTCGCCTATATCAGCCCCTTCTCTCCCACCGGAAATAATCCTGTAATCATCAGTCTTAATATTCCAGTTAATTTCCCCATCAAATTCATCAGCACCACCTACAATGATATATTTCTCTACATCTTCTACAGTACATTCAGTGAGCAAGGTTTCCTCATTAGGTGGGCAATCATTTTCTGCTTCACTATGAACTATTGCAAACCAAGCGTCATCAGCTCTTTGCCACTCAATTTGCAAATCGATATCCAAAATTGAGAAAATTCCCGGGGGTGAAATATCATCTTTAGTCATTGCAATGAAGCAAAGGTCTGGTTCAGCACTCTCACAAGGAACCATGTCCACAGTACTACTCTCTTCGGGAAGATTGTATGATGCAAGGCTACCCAATAATAGAACTAAACATAATGTTCCTACAAAAATTGGAAGTATAGAGAGTATTCTCACCATCATTATTAATCACTCATTTAATATTTCAACTTAATTTAACGCTCCTACAAGCTGTATAATTAATGGAATAATGAATATTGCTACTCCAATATATAGTAAAATTGACAATCTTTTCCTTGATTTCTCCTTTTTCTCTTGATTAATTTTACATTCTTCATCTTCACAAATCAATGAATCATAACTTAATGGAATTGGAATAGAGCATTCTACACAATGTTTGTGTGCTTCGAATAAAACACCTTTTTTTGCCTTTTTTCGTCTCCTCTTTACAGATGAATTTTCTTTTGCTTGAACAGCAGTCATTGTAGCCATTTTAGCAATTTTTTCAGCTCTACTCATATCCTATCACCTAATAAATTCTAGTCCCCTCAAAATCTGAACCTATCATTGCGAGTTTAACCAGTTCGGTTTTCCTTCCATCAATTATATTTATCTCCAAGTTTGATTTACTNGCTTCTGAGACGGCNATAGCATCTACTACACTCGATGCCCCCGCCTCTTTATGTTCAGGAAGNCCTACAATTTGTTGTAATTCATCNTGAGAGAGTTTGTCAAATGATTTAGCATTAGGATTTATTTTTGGATCTTCAGCAAATACTTTACCAACATTTGTNGCAATAATACATTTTTTTGCATTAGCGGCTATCGCAAATCTGATTGCTACAGCATCAGTTGTATGTCCTGGTTCTGTACCTCCCATAATTACNACTGGTCTTTCTTCAAGTAAATGTATTGCCTNATTAATANTTGAAGGTATTATACCAGAAACCGNNATTCCTGCNTCTGCGAAGGTTTCTCTCACAATTGTTGCATTAAGTCTAGTTGCAGCAATTCCTATTTTATCTAAATGATTAGTATCANNAATCANAGGCTTTGCTAGTGTAATTCCTTCTCTTGCNGGAGCNCCCCCTCCAACAACTAGACCTACTCTATCNCCCAAGGCAACTCTTTCCCTAATTATNGAAANCAGATTNTCCAGCCAAACGTGTTTTTCTTCCACTTCTGGACGCAATAAACTACCTCCTATTGCCGCCACAATGATGTTCATCGGGTTTACGGAGGCACTGCTTCTCTATCAATGTCTAGGCTAGGTTGAGGATGAAGGGTTGAAATGTNCGTCTCTTTGCCCATACACGAGGTAAGACTATGTCCGANGACTTGGAGATGCAAAAACGCAAACTTCGAGCACGCAAGACTCTCGAAGAAGTATCTAAGATGAGAGGTATGGGGACTGAGTTAGTTACAGTGATTATTCCTCCTGATAAAATGTTGTCTGATGTTCGTCACCACCTTATTCAAGAAGGTGGACAAGCAGCCAATATTAAGTCAAAGTCTACAAGAAAGCATGTTACAGATGCTATAGAATCTGCGGTTTCTACATTGGGAAGATATAAGACACCGGGTGAGAGAGGGATTGCTCTTTTTGTAGGACATGTAATTATTGGAAATAATAAGAGTAGATTAATTTCTGTCGTTGTTGACGATCCTCCTGAACCATTCCCATCATTNCGTTATCGNTGTGATTCTTCTTTTGAGATNTCTCAACTTGAAGATATGTTGATAGATAAAACTGCATATGGCTTGTTTGTCATAGATAGATCAGAATCAGCATATGGACTGGCGTCTGGAAAGAGACACCATTGCCAAGAACATATCACATCTCAAGTTCCATCGAAACATGGAAGAGGNGGTCAGTCCGCTCAAAGATTTGAGAGACTAATTGAAGAAGCAGCACATAACTTTTTCAAAAAATCAGCAGAAAGAGCTTGTGCTTACTGGCTACCAATGATTGATGATTTGAAAGGAATAATTATTGGAGGNCCGGGTGCGACCAAAGATTTTGTAGTTAAGAATAATTATTTCCATCATGAAATTAAAAAATTAATCAGAGAGCCACATTTTGATGTTGGCTATTCTAACGATTCNGGTCTGAGAGAATTAATTCAGCGNGCNGGNGGACTGATGGATCAAATAGAATTAGATGTAGAAAGAAGATTAGTGGACGATTTTCTTAGAGAAGTGATGCAGACTAATCCTAAGGCTACTTATGGAGAGATGATGGTACGTGCAGCTCTTGATCAAGGTGCTGTTGCAACTTTATTGCTTTCTGAAGGTCTCAGGAAGCGTAGAGTTGGATGGATTTGTAAATCTTGTTCTAATGAATGGAGTCAAACACAAAATAATTTGACCGANATTCCCANNTGTCCGAAATGTNNCTCAGATAACCTGATAGAAGATNNTGAGAAAACTATGGATTTAATTGATGAGTTAACNGAACTNGCATCACANACTTCAGCTAAAGTAATCTTAGTCTCAATGGATACAGAGGAAGGTGCNACTTTGAGTACTTCTTTTGGTGGAATTGCGGCAATGTTAAGATATGCATGGTCTTAGGTGATTTAATGAGGGCACTTCATAATGAAATAGTCCCTAAAATATCTCCAGTGATGGAAAAACTTGGGTTAAATGAAAATCTTTGGTTGAATTCTATCGGAAATTCAACTGATAAATCACACGGAGATATTACACTNCCTTGNCATGCTTTCTCCAAAATNTTAAGAAAGTCTCCAGATGAAATAGCAACTGAAATTGTAAATAATTTAGATTCTGACTTACATGAAATAGTAGAAATTAATATCGTTAATGGTTTTTTGAATTTCAAGGCTAAAAAATCCTGGATTTCTAAAATGGCTTCGTCAATCTTTCTAGATATCAGATTAGGAGTGGAATTAGAAGAACCTAGGACTATAGTTATCGACTATTCGTCTCCTAATATTGCGAAAAGAATGCATGTTGGTCATTTACGTTCCACAGTAATAGGAGATTCATTATCGAGAGTTCTGTCTTTCAAAGGGCATAATGTAATTGGTGAGAATCATATTGGAGATTGGGGGACCCCTTTCGGTATGCTAATTGAACATTATATTGAATGTGAAGATAATGATATCGATGAGATTGATCTATCAACATTCTACAAAGAGGCAAGATATAAGTTTGATAGTAATGAAAAATTTGCTAATCGTTCCAGAAATCGGGTGGTTATGCTACAATCCAAGGACCCNGAGACTCTGATGCTTTGGAAGAGTTTAGTTGATTATTCTTTGANACACTTCAATTCAGTCTACAGAATGTTAGATGTTTTACTTGACGATGACAATTTAGCAGGTGAATCAATTTATGAAGAATTACTACCAGAGGTTGTTAATCGTTTAGATTCTAAAGGANTTATAGTTGAAAGTAATGGTGCTTTGGTTGTTTTTCCCGANGGTTGGATTAATCGTGAAAATAATCCCTTACCACTCATTATTCGTAAAGCAGATGGNGGCTATAATTATGCAACTACAGANCTAGCTTGCATAATTAATCGTGTTGAATCAATCGGNTGCGATGAGATGTTGTATGTAGTTGGAGCAGAGCAATCTCAACATTTCTCCATGGTTTTTCAAGTTGCTAGAGATGCAAGTTTAATGAATGACCAGATTAAAGCNGTGCATGTCCCATTTGGTTTGGTATTGGGANCTGATGGAAAGAAGTTGGCCAGTCGTGAAGGAAAGGCAATTACTCTGGAAGAACTTTTACAAGAGTCTATTATTAGGGCTGAAAAATTGATTTTAGAAAAAAATCCNTCAATGNCTGAATCAGAACGGAAAGATGTTTCTCAAATGATAGGNATAGGNGCAATTAAATATGCAGATTTNTCNATNGATAGGAATAAAAATTATGTTTTTGATTGGGATAAAATGNTATCNTTTGATGGNAATACTGCTCCATATTTACAATATGCACATGCNAGGATATGTAGTATTTTNCGCAAATCATCTATCTCTCGTGATTCNTTAAANCCAGAAATATTTTGNACGAATGATTTCGAGATATCNCTTTGTAAATCAATACTGGGTTTCTCAGAATCCATNGATGAAACGNTAAGTAGTTATTCNCCCCATCGTCTAGCAGTATACTTACACCATTTAGCACAAGATTTCGCTTCATTTTATGAGAATTGCCCAGTTCTTTTACACGAGGATAAAAAAATGATGAATAGTAGACTCGCNCTCTGTGATTTGACTGCCAGNATACTAAAATCAGGTTTAGGTCTTTTAGGGATAGAAACACCTGAAAAAATGTAATTAAAGTATTTTTTTAACTTGTTCAATATTTCCGATTATTGTTTTTTTCCTTTCAGANTTCATGTAGAGACTCCAAAATGGAACAAAATCAACTTCGATATTAATCCATTCAAGTGATTTAATCAATTTTGTAGATTCCGGATTATNTANATTAATTTTTTTCACAATTANTNTATNGATTAGATAACTANTTTTTTCCAAGTATCTTTCAACATCAATACAGTCTTCACAAGAATCCTTNGTAATTAAGAGTAAAAAATCAGAGATTTGANTAGNGTTCTCCCAATCTTCAATTGAAGTAATTTCATACATANTATCAACTCTGAACAAAGGTTATCTTTGAATGGTCATATACTCCCGCAAGTCTATGGTATCAGTAGGCGACCCTGCACCGGACTTTACTTTAATGGCAAATGATAGAACTATGGTTACACTAAGCGAATCTCTAGGTAACAAAGTAGTNTTAGCATTTTATCCGGCTGCATTTACCGGAGTTTGTACTACTGAAATGTGTACATTTACNAACTTTNTAGGTGATTTTGAGAATCTGGAAGCTGAGGTCCTTGGAATAAGNGTAGATTCGATCTTCTCTAACAATGAGTTNTCGAAACTTAATTCGATAGGATTTCCATTACTTTCAGATGTTAATCGNGATGCAACAAATGCATTCGGAGTTGGAATTGACTTTGTAATGCCGGGTTATGTGGCAGCTCANAGATCTGTTTTTGTGATTAATGAAGATGGTAAGATTGGTTATTCATGGGTTGCTGAGAACCCAGGTATAGAACCAAATTATCAAGAAATAATNGATTATTGTAAGAGTTAGNTTAATTCACTTCTTCGCCNGACCATCTTTTACTCAGTTTGTGTTCTATCCCAAGTTGATCGAGAATCCTTGCTACAACAAAATCAATCAACTCATCAATTGAATNTGGCTTATGATAAAAACCAGGGCTTGCAGGTANTATTATNACACCCCAAGTTGACATCTTTGTCATTGCCTCTAAATGTGTGGTGGCGAACGGAGTTTCTCTGGGGACTAAAATTAATTTTCTTCTTTCCTTNAGTGCGACAATAGCACTTCTNGTTGCAAGATTGTCAGAAATTCCAGCTGCAATTTTTCCAATAGTTGTCCCGCTTGTGGGACAGACAATATACGCATCATATTTGGCAGAACCAGAAGCGGGCTTGGCTGCTAAGTTATTATTATCATGTAAAGTGACCCCATTGATTTTTGATANGTCTTCAGGTTCCATATCACATTCAAGACGTAAATTGATTGCTCCTGTACTAGTAACTATCAAATCTACTTCCCATGATGCTTCTGAAAGCGCTTCTAAAAGACGGACAGCATACTGTGCACCGGATGCACCAGTCAAGGCAACAACAGCGGTTGGCATGAAACGCCGTGATAATAGGACATATTGAACTATTGCTTAATTTTNACAGACATTTTTCAATGCTAATGCTAGATATTCATATTCTTCCAGGTGATTATATAGTTGTGCAGAAATCCGTATATATCTTCCTTCAGGNTTGGGCCAATACCATACTGGGACCTGNATATTGTACTTCTCCAAGAGTTCAATGTGTATTGGATCTGACTCATAAATCGAAAGATTACTNAAATTCTCAAAATTTANNTTTATTGTCGCTATAGTTGAAAGCATTTCATCAGGACAAGGCGGAGTAATCTCAAGTATTTCACAAATNANATTTCTTGCTTGAATTACTAAATCNTTGTTATGNCTCATNATTCCCTCCCAATCCATATTTGCTATCTTACTAATNTCATTTATCACAAAAGGAATNACGCACCATGCGGATATGTCCCTNGTNCCAGTCCAATCAAATTCATGACGAAATCTCGAAATTCCATTCAANGGAAATGTCATACCNTGACTAATAGTCAGTGGGTGTATTAATTCCTGCATATCTTTTCTAACATGTAAAAATGCAGAACCCTTGGGTGCACACAACCATTTATGGCAATTNCTAGTNGTAAATGAGGCTCCAATTTNATCNAGATTTAGTGGTATCATCCCAATTCCNTGTGCTGCATCAAGNAGAACTCTNATTCCNCTATCTTCAAGTAATTTTACAATTTTCTCNAAAGGCATTNTCAANCCTGTGGGGCTAGTCACCGTATCAATGAGAGCTAGCTTTGTTTTTTTTGAAACACAATCCAATATTTTTTCAATAATTANTTGTTCATTGTCAACCGGAAAAGGAATTTCACAAGTTACTACGACTGCNCCGNNTTTCTNAGCTACAAAATCTATGGTATTTCTACATGCCTGATATGCATGATTTGGGACTAAAATNTCATCATTTTCATTGAAATCNANCGATCTTAGAATCGTATTNACTCCAGAGGTTGCATTTTCTACAAATGCTATATCATCATGATGACATCCGACAAAAGACGCGATTGCNTTCCTNGATTCTAATAATGCATTGGGGGCGATATCGTCAAAAAATTTTACAGGATCCTTCTCAATTAGTCTCTGCCATTTTTTTTGTTCTTCCAAAACTATTCTTGGAGTGGCTCCAAATGAACCATGATTCAGGAATACTGTATCTGAGTTTAGTAGCCAATTCCCTTTCAAAGGATTTTCTTTCGGTTTTTTCATAAAAAATCCTCGAACTTATATTCACCTTCTACTGGTATTCTATTTAGAATCTCTTCAATATTTGAAATCAAGGTATCTTCCAACAACTTTTTGGTAATTTTTTCTCCATCATTATTTGTGGTATATCCTAGTTTTTCCAACGATGTAGTGGTTCCGATATCTAATCCACAACAAGCTAGGTTCTCAATTCTATTACCTGGAGTTGCATAGTTTAATGCTAATCCATGCCTACTAACCCAATGTAGGAATGCTAGCCCTATAGAACAAATTTTTTTTCCATCAACCCAAACTCCCATCATTGCAGGATCTCTGTATCCATTAATATCAAGGTCATTAAGAGTTTTAATGATTAGATCTTCAATTTTATTGATAATTTTTCTAACACTTTGTTCGTCGTTTTCCCATTTTACAATCGGATAAGCAACTAGCTGGCCAGGACCATGCCAAGTTATTCCTCCTCCTCTATCAACGACTGTTTGTTTGTAATCCTCGCTTACAATGACTCCTTCTCTATTTGCCTTCGGCCCTATCGTCACCACTTCTGGATGCTCGACAAGTATTATTGAATCTATTATTTCGTCATTAATCCTTTTTTGTTGCATCTTGATCATGATATCTGAAATATGGCTATGTTCTGCAATTCCAGCCCTAAGGACTTGAATTTTCTTCAATTGATCACCTTACGCAGAATGTATTGCATGACCTAATGTTTTCAATACGCTTTCATGAAATGCCTCAGTCATTGTTGGGTGTGCGTGAACAGTATCTGAAATATCTTCTAACAATGCTCCCATTTCGAGTGCAAGGATAAATTCTCCGTGTAATTCAGCAACGTGACTTCCTACTGCCTGAATACCAAGAATTACATGATCACTTTCTCTTGCAGTTACTCTAATGAAGCCCGCAGTTTTTTCGGCTTCGATTGTCAATGCCCTACCATTTGCAGCAAGAGGAAATTTACCAATAATTATCTCTTCCCCTTTCTCTTTTGCTTCATCAGGAGTAAGTCCAACGGAGACAATTTCTGGCTCAGTGAATACAATTGCAGGAATCGCAACTTTATCGAATTCTCTTTTTTCGCCAGAAATAATTTCTGCTACCATCTCACCTTGAGAACTTGCTTTATGTGCCAGCATTGGCTCTCCTGCTACGTCTCCAATTGCATAAACTCCAGGTGCTGAGGTTCTACATTGACGATCTATGCGGATAAACCTGCCAGATGTATCCATCCTAATTCCCATATTCTCTAATCCCCAACCTTTTGAGTTTGGGCTTCTTCCTACCGTGACTAAAATCTTGTCAACAGTGATTTTATGTTCTTCAGAATCCTTTTCAAAAGTCAGTTCGACCTTTTTAGATGCCCCCTTCCCTTTGATTTTAGAACCTCTGGCAAGAGAATTAGTGTGTACCGTAACTTTATTTTTCTTCAGCCATATTTCAAGAGGTCTTCTTATTTCTTTGTCCATAATTCCTAGAATACTGTCCATACCTTCAACCACTGTAACTTCTGTTCCGAGCTTTGTTAATGCACAACCTAATTCTAGGCCGATATAACCTCCTCCAACTATAGCAACTTTCTTTGGTAGTTTTTCGAGACTAAGTGCACCAGTGGAGGATAATACAAATTCTTCATCGCACGGCATGAAAGGTAAATCAATATGAGTTGACCCAGTAGCTATAATAACATTCTCTGCTTCAATACTTATTTCTCCTTCATCTGTCTTTACAGTACATAGTTTAGATGACGAAAATGTAGCCCAACCATTGATTAATTCTGCTCCAGCATTTTTGAGTAAAGCTTCTACACCTTTAGTCAATCTCTGAACAATCCCGTCTTTCCACTCTACAATTCCATTCATTTGTAGTTCAGGACTATCATTTAGTGNAATNCCCATATGNCCTCCTTCNGAAGAGTGTTTTCTCAAAGCCTCATATCTCTCAGCTGCATGTATTATTGCCTTACTCGGGATACAACCAACATTCAGACATACTCCTCCAGCTTTCTCTCCTTCCACTATTATAGTGTCTAGCCCTAATTGAGCNGCTCTAATTGCTGCTACATATCCTCCAGGTCCAGCTCCTACAACTAGAACTTGGCATTTTCGATTTCCACTCATCTTTTCCACCTACATAAAAATCAGAGCCGGATGCTCCAACATTTTCTTCAATGATTGAATTAGGGCAGCTCCATTTGCCCCATCCACTATTCTATGGTCAAAAGAACTTGAAAGGTTCATGATTCTTCTCACTTCGATTTTCCCATNTTNTACTACAGGCATTTCTCTTGCTTTGTGAACTCCAAGTATACTGACTTCTGGGTGATTNATAATNGGGGTTGCNCCTAATCCACCATCNCTTCCAAGGCTNGTGATAGTAAATGTNGATCCAGTCAAGTCATCTAAACTCGCTGTTCCATTTCTAGCAGATCCTGAAACTCTTTGCATCTCAGAAGCAGATTGCCAAATATCCATTGCCTCAACATGTTTCACTACGGGCACAAATAATCCTCTATCGGTTTGGGTAGCAATTCCAAGATGAACTGCTGAGTATTGAGTTACAATATTTCTTTCCTCATCGTAGTGCGCNTTACATTCTAGATGATTGGGCATAATCTTTGCNAAAGCCATCATGATAAATGGTAGATAAGTCAATTTTGGTTGACTATCATCTTTAGTTGAATTTAGATACTTCCTGAGTTTTTCTAACTCCGTAACATCGACTTCTTCAAAATATGAAAAATGGGGTATTGAGAATTTCGACTTTACCATTTGTTCTGCTATTTTTCTTCTTAAACCAACCACTTTTATTTCATTGGTNTCAGTTCTTTTTGTTGAGTANGACTGNGGNGGTGCTCCTGAAACTGNTCCACCCGCAGCAATGAATGCATCTAAATCCGCATGCCTAATTCTTCCTGCTGGTCCTGANCCAGAAACAGATGTTAGGTCTAAATCTGCTTCACGAGCNCTTCTTCTTACNGCGGGGCTCGCTAATACTCTACCTCCAGAAACNTTCTTTTCAGATACAANTTCAGTCTTTTCAGGTATTGNATNAACTGGAGTAGGTGTTTTTNNCTCTACTTTTTCTGGTAGATCTANTTTTTCCTGTNCTAATTTTGTAGTTTCTTCTTTTATNTCTGGTTCCGAGGTNACAACANCTTCNTTTTCTTCTTCATCTACAGGANCATNTACNACTCCATCATTAGAAAATGTGATNAGAGCTGTGCCCACAGCAATCATATCACCTACATCTCCACTCAATTCTTTTACTACTCCATTAGTNGGCGAAGGTATTGTAACCGTNGCTTTATCAGTCATTACGTCCACAATTGAATCATCTTCAGCAACTGAATCTCCAACTTTTACATGCCAAGTCACTATCTCTCCTTCTACTACTCCTTCTCCAATGTCTGGTAACTTGAAAACATAATCTCCCATATTCATTCCTCCTGAGTTTTNTGTATTGCCTCAGCAATTCTAGAGGGACTAGGCATATAATCCCATTCTGTCGTATGTGGGAATGGTGTNTCCCAACCTGTGACTCTTTCTATTGGACTTTCTAAGTGATAAAAACACCTTTCTTGNATAGAAGCAACCATTTCTGCACCGAAACCGCTTGTCTTNGGTGCNTCATGAACAATNACACATCTACCAGTTTTTTTTATCGATTTCAGAACAGCATCTTTATCCCAAGGTACTAGTGTTTGTAAATCTAATAAATCACAACTTACNCCTGAGTCTCTTATCGCTTGTTCAGCCACATGGACCATAGCACCCCATGCGATTACCGTACATTTTTCTCCTTCCATAGCTAATCTTGCTTCCCCTAATGGTATTTTGTAATAAGATTCAGGAACTTCTGCTTCTGGATGGTCTTTCCAAGTAGGGACATTATGTGGGTCTCCATAAAATGGGCCTCTGTAACATCTTTTCGGCTCAAAAAATATAACAGGATCATTATCTTCNATTGCACTTATCAATAATCCNTTCGAATTAAATGGTGTTGAACAGTANACTACTTTTAATCCNGGNGTATGAGTAAACTGAGCTTCAGGNGATTGAGANTGATGATGNCCTCCTCTTATTCCACCTCCTGCNGGAGTTCTTATTGTGACCGGACACCAAAATTCTCCTCCNGATCTGTGTCTAACCTTTGCCATCTCATTTACAATCTGATCGTATGCNGGAAATATATAATCTGCAAATTGTATTTCAACAACTGGTCTGAGTCCGTTAATNCCCATNCCGAATGCTGTAGCAGCAATACCTCCTTCAGATAATGGAGAATCGAAAACACGATGTTTNCCATGTTTTTCTTGTAGGCCATCTGAAGTCCTGAAAACACCNCCNAANTAACCNACATCTTCTCCAAAAATTACAATNTCTNNATCACTTTCTANCATATTATCTAAAGCGCTGTTAACAGATTGNACCATATTCATATTTGGCATTAATCATCCCTCCAACGTTTCATTTCATCCCACTGTTCTAACAAATGCCATGGCGGTTTTTCGTATACTTCGGTAAAAATNGCATCAGATGAAGGATAGGGNCCATTTGCCAAGTCTCCGAATTTAACTGCTTCTTTGTATGCATCCATTACTTCAGAATCAAGTTGTTCTTCAAGTTCCTTGTGCATTTCTTCCGACCAATGATTTTCTTGTATCAAATGTAATTTTAATCTTTCAATTGGGTCGCCACCTGGCCAGAAATCATTAGAGTCTTTAGGCCTATATCTTGATGGATCGTCGCTACTGCTGTGGGCGCCTGCCCTGTAAGTGAGTACCTCAATATGTGTTGGACCTAAATTATTAGCAGCCCTATCTCTTGCCCATTTTGTAACTGAATACAGAGCGAGGAAATCATTTCCATCAACTCTAATACTTGGAATTCCATATGGTATTCCTCTAATTGCGAAATTCTGATTTTTACTGGCGAAATTAGAATGTGTTGAGATTGCCCATTGGTTATTAACTACGTTTAAAATCACAGGTGCATTGAAAATGCTGGCAAAATTAAGTGCATAATGATAGTCACCTTCAGCACTTGCTCCATCACCAATCCAAGTTATTGTTACTTCATCAAGTTGTTTGTATTTAGAAGCCAATGCTACGCCTACAGCTTGACTAAATTGTGTGCCTACAGGACTTGAAACTGAGATATATCTTCCTTCTTTGTAAGTATAATGCACAGGCATTTGTCTTCCTTTGACATTGTCTTCTTCATTCCCGATACAGTGACAAATCATACTAACCATATCTCTTCCTCTGACGAATTGTGCACCCGGCTGTCTATATGTAGGGAATAACCAGTCTTGTTTTTCCAGTGCCATTGTTTGTGCTATTGCAACAGCCTCTTCTCCAAATGAACGCATGTAAAATGAAAGTTTGCCTGTACGTTGCATCTTCATCATTCTTTCATCAAAAATCCTCATTCTTAGCATGTGTTCCAATCCTTTGATTAAAACCTCAGAACTTAGTTTTGGATTCCACTCTCCTTTCGCTTCGTGACTATCATTCAATACTCTGACTAATCCATTAGCATGCCTCTCAGCATCTTCTACTGAACATTCAATGTCAAGTAGATTCAAATCTTCAGGTTTCCATGTCCATTGTTCAAATTTTGGCACATCGCCTGGACGATATGGCGCATCAGGGACGCGTATCGACTCCGTCTCCTTCTCTACCATGTATCTAACACCCTCTTCTTACTCATATTTGTTGGCTTTCACGAATCACAAATTCTTTGTTGGATTTAGGTAACTAACAGCAGAACCTGTTGACTCCCTAGTGACCACTGGTTCTGCACCTTCGGCCTCCTCAAACAAAAGTCCTGCCCTGTAAGAGGATCTTACCAAAGGTCCGCTTGCTACGGCCTTAAATCCTAAATCTCTGGCAATCTTATCCCACTCAGCGAATTGTTTTGGTTCTGGAAATCTATCAATAGATAAGTGCTTATCACTTGGTTGAAGGTATTGGCCTAAAGTTATCATATCTACTCCTGCATCTCGAAGTAATTTCATAGCATCGACAATTTCTTCGTCTTTTTCACCTAAGCCGACCATAATACTAGATTTGATTTTTAGATCTGGTCTTAATTTCTTAGCGTGGGTCAAAATCGTTAGTGATTGCTCGAAAGAAGCTCTTGGATCTCTGACTTGACTATCTAGCCGTGGTACACATTCTACGTTATGAGCAAAAACCTTGATTGGTAAGTCTTCAAGTAAACTCTCTAAAGCATCTAAATTCCCTTCTAAGTCTGAACACAATAGTTCCAATCCAACTTCTGGTGTTCTACTATTAACTTCTAACAAACATTTTCTATAATGCTCAGCCCCTCCATCCGGTAAATCATCTCTATTAACTACCGTAATGACGGCATGTGAAATATTCATTTTTTCAATCGCTTCAGCCAATTCAGCGGGTTCCAATGGATTGAGTTCAGGAGGTTTCTTGATAGTTCCAACTGCACAAAATCTACAGCCTCTTGTGCATACCTCTCCTGCAATCATGAATGTAGCTGTTCCTCTCGCCCAGCAATCATGTACGTTTGGACACCTTGCCTCTTCACAAACGGTGTGGAGTCCATGTTCATGAACATTTGATTTAGTATCATTAAATTTCTTCTGAGAATCACCAGTTGGAAGACTGGTTCTAAACCATTCAGGAAGACGTTTTCTTTTCTCCCTTCTTCTTTCAAGCGAACTTTTCCCATTATGCCTTAAAATATCATCTATTGACTGATTTTGTCCATCAACAGTGGGAAGACGCGTTGACATTGATACCTTCGAGCAAGACCATGACGAAAACTATTCTGTAAGCGAATTGTGAACTTCTTTGAATACAAGATGTCATATTGCACCTCACCTTCGGAATACTATGTCTCAGGGTGTTGTACTAGTTACCGGGGGCTCGAAGAGAATTGGTAGAGAAATCTGTCTTCGTCTGTCTAGTAAAGGATACAAAGTTTTGATTCATTACAGAAATTCGCATGAAGATGCCGAAGAAACTGCAAACATGATTATCTCAAATGGTGGCTCTGCTGCAATTTGTCAAGGAGATTTATCAGATATTTCCAGCGTCAAAAAATTAATTTCTTCAGCAATTGAAGAGTTTGGTTCACTCAACGCTATCGTTAACAATGCATCACTATTTGTGCATGATGATATCTCCAACATCACTCCGGAATTATGGGACAAACATATGCAGATTAATGCTAAAATACCTATTTTATTGATCAAAGAAATGTATGAAAATTTACAAAAAGACGATACAGGTAGTGTAGTGAATATTTTAGATCAAAAACTTTACAATCCAAATCCTGATCATTTATCGTATACTGCATCAAAATACACAATGCTAGGTTTAACAGATACTTTAGCGAGAAGTCTTGCTCCTAAAGTAAGAGTAAATGCAGTATCTCCTGGTCACACACTAGCAAGTGATTCACAAACCAATGAAGGATTTGAACGCGCGCAGTCTAGTTCTCCTTTGGGGTATGGTCCAAATCCTGGAGACATTGCCGAGGCAGTCTGTTATTTGATGCGTGCTCAGGCAGTTACCGGTCAAGTAATCTACGTAGACTCAGGTGAAAGATTTCTTTCAAGATCTAGGGATGTAGTTTTTGAAACGGAGTGAAATTATGACATCTCATAAAGATGCAATTTCTAATTTATTGTCCTCATTCAACGGAGTTACAACACTTTTCTTAGAAGACATAGTTAGGGATGTGGATATCGGAGTTCATGATTTTGAGATAGGGAATCCACAGAAAGTTAAATTTGATATCTATGTGATGTTATCCGAAGTTAGAAATCCTGAAAATGATAAGTTGGAAGAAGTATTGAATTATGAATATCTAATAGAGTCTCTCGACGATGTCTTATCCTTGGGTCGATTTTCACTTCTTGAAACCTTAGCTCATCGTCTTTTGGAGGAAGTATCTATTCCAAATAGTGTGAAGGCAGCTTCTGTAGTTATTACGAAGTTGGATGTATTGAACGGTGATGGNACATTNGGTTGCTCAATGACTAAAATTAAGTGATTTCAAGCCTTTTTCNCCNAGGTGGTGCAGGGGGTGGGATTCGAACCCACGAAGGCCTTGCCACCGGAGCTTAAGTCCGGCCCCTTTGACCACTCGGGTACCCCTGCGGCCNNNGGGCGTACGAACTTAGTCTTGAATCGCGCGGCTCTAATATGTCCCGGAAATAGATGCAGATACGGAACTTATGATGAGAACTCTTTAACAGTCTGCGAACAGCCGAGATACGTGCAAGTGACTAGGAACGCTCGGGAAGGTCTCAAAACCGCTCGTATTGCTCTTTTCCTGACATTACTCATGTTAACNCCAATGTATTCCTCACAATTTTCAAATTTAGAGTTAGAAGAGAACCCCTTTTCTTATAATTCCGAGGAAAAAATCGAGCTTTATACACTATATNTGGCATCTGCTGATTCAACTACTGATGGTGATGGTTTAATCACTACAAAAATTCCCGATTCTGGAGGTCAGGAAACCGCAAGTGCCCTCGATGAAACAATTGAATTTATTAGCCAAGAGTTATTGTCTTCTATAGAAATATTCGGCAGACCAAATCAAGGTTCTAGTTCAGGAAGTTATTATCTACCTCTAGATCTTTTCCTGAAAGCAGTAGGTCCTAGCGGTTCTTCAGTAGATTGGACAATTAATGTAAGAGCGGGGGGTTCTTCTATCGGCCAAGCAGAATGGAGTGCAGATGCTTGTAATACTGGAATAGGCAATAGTTGCAACTTTGATCATGAGGAGTTCGAGGTCGACCTTGGTTCTACGAGCTCTTTCATGGTTTTAGAGGATGAAACTATTGAAATTACAATTTCTGCTGAGATGTCAGGTTGCGACAGCAGTGGAGGTCCATTCGGCTCGACATGTACTGCTGAGGTTGCATGGAATGAAATAGATGGTGAATCAAATCGTCATTCTGAAATTGAAGTAGAAACTAATGCGATTTCTAATAGTATTGTGTACCTACAAAGGGATGGAGACGAACTTTCCGAGGGCCCAGTTTTGGAATGGTACCCGAATGATATTATTGAACAAAGATTAATGCAATTCACTTTTGATGTTAAAAGTGCATTTGGTCGTTATGATATAGATAGTGTCAGGTTGTTATTGAGAGACTCACTAGGAAACTATAGAATCGATAAAGAAATCAGTGATGATGATCCAGATATAGATGACACTAATGAAGGAATATTCGGNCATTACTCATGGACATATCCCGGTGGAGTGCCAGCAGGAGAATATACGGTAGAGTTAGAGGTTACTGATATTCAAGGAAATTTAGTTTTGATTGAGCATCAGCCAGTTGAAATGCATCAATTTGGAGTTTCTATTAATCACGGNATGGATAGACAAACAGAATATATTGCTCCCGGAGAAATTACTCCCATTCCTCTACAGTTAGTTCACAGAGGAGATTCTACTAAATCAATGTCAGTGGAGCTTGAAGTAATGACAAATTTGGGAAGTTCTTGGCTAATAGAATTCGACTCAGATTCTAGCGTTTATTCATTAGATGCCGGTGGAGATATCCTAAACCCTATACTTACACTTCAGGCTCCTGACGATTTGACTGGAACTCCTAGTAGCATTGATATCCGTGCAGTAGCGGAGGCAGAAGTGGACGGAGTACAAACAGTAGTCCATCAAGATACATTGAATGTGATTTTAGAGAAGATAGATGTCTTCCAACCTCCTGCTGTTTCAGTTTGGGATGAGGATCATGAGTTACCAATTGCTAACTCTACACGTCCTGATGATATCGATAGTTCCATACCTAGGTATGTGGAATATGGAGAGTTTACTCCTTTCCTACTAGAGATATTCAATACTGGTTTTGATGCAGATATGTTCCGTATTGATGTACTTAAAAGATCTAAATCAATTATCCAAGTTTATGATAACAACACAGGTGAGAGAATATTAGAAGATGTAGGTGATGGAACCTTCCATTCTTCTTTCTTAGAGAGACATGCTACACAAGTATTACTATTGAATATCAAACCATCTAACGATCGTGCCGATGACGATTTAGGTACAATTGAAATTGAAGTGACAAGTTCTGGTAATTCTTCTCTTAGGAGTACAATAGTTTTTACTATACAAAGAACATTTGGTATCAGAGCTGAAGTTTCACAAGATTGCGATGGTTCTCCATTGGGACAAATTGAAGTTTCTTTATGCTCTCCTGGATCTGGTAACGCTGTTGTTGATCTGCGTGCTAGGATAACTAGTAGTGCCAATTCTGGTGACACTGCTCTTTGGTGGAGGATTCAAAACCCGGCTACTTTACAAGAAAATTTAGATATTAGCCCAATTTATGGACAGTGGCAATTTAGAATAGAAGATGAAAATAGCGAAGCAGTCCCTCGAGTCTCATTAAGCCCT
>NZDA01000038.1 GCA_002686525.1 Methanobacteriota archaeon
GGTAGAGGTATTGGTCCACGAAGTGCAACACCAGACTTATCTGAAATTGCTTTAATCGTAGCACATACCATGTCTACATCTTTGTGATTGTCACCGGTTAACTTGATAGTAGTAACGACTGGCATTTTATTTCACTCACCAATCTTTTCTACAAATCTAAGCTTTCTTCTCGATCTTCATACAAACGCCAGCTGCCACGGTCTTACCCATGTCACGGATAGCGAATCTTGCAAGTTCAGGGAATGAATCCATTTGCTCGATTGCCATAGGCTTTGTTGGTCCGAAACGAACTAGAGCAGCATCTCCTGTCTTCAAGAACGGAGGATTTGCTTCCTTAGTCTTGGAGTTCTCAAGAAGTTCAATGAATCGAACTGCTACTTGGCTGGTGTGGCAGTGGAATACTGGAGTGTATCCTGCGCCAATAGCCTTTGGAATATCCATTAACTGGATTTGTCCAACGAATGTTTCGTCGTGACGAACGAAGTTAGGAGAACTCTCTGGGTATCCAGCAACGTCACCACGGCGGATATCTGTTGCAGCTAATCCACGTACGTTGAAACCAACGTTGTCACCAGGCTCAGCTTTAGCGTGAGTTGTGTGGTGCATCTCAATTGACTTAACTTCAGCAGATTTTTGACTTGGGTTGAATACTACTGTCTTACCAGCAGTCAAAACACCAGTCTCAATCTTTCCTACTGGAACAGTACCAATACCACTGATTTTGTAAACATCCTGAATTGGAAGTCTTAGTGGACGATCTGTTGGTTTTGGAGGCATTGAAATTGCATCAATAGCTTCGAATAGGGTAGGTCCCTTGTACCATCCCATGTTTTCACTCTTGTTGAAGATATTTTCACCATGGAAAGATGAACCTGCAATCATTGGAACATCTGCTGGGTTGAAACCAGCCATCTTCAATAGATTGGAAACTTCAGTCTTAACTGCATTGTATTTATCCTCAGAGTAGTCAACACCACTAATGTCCATCTTGTTGATGTTAACAATTAGTTGTTTTACACCAAGAACACGTGCTAAGAAAGCGTGTTCTTTTGTTTGTGCGTTAACACCGTCGTTAGCTGCAACACAAAGAACTGCTGCATCTGCTTGACTAGTACCAGTAATCATGTTCTTTACGAAATCACGGTGACCTGGTGCGTCAATTACAGTGAAGTAATAATTTGGAGTGTAGAACTCTTTGTGAGCAACGTCGATTGTAATTCCACGCTCACGCTCTTCCTTCAATCCATCCATAACGTAAGCTAGACCGAATCCAGCCTTACCTTGATCGGATGCAAGTTTCTCGTTTTTATCGATAACGTGTTGTTCGATGTGACCACTGTCTAATAGTAGTCTTCCAACTGTTGTCGATTTTCCATGGTCAACGTGACCAACGAATACAATATTCAAGTGCGGCTTGCTTTTATCTTCCCATTGTGAACCCATATGATACACCTCTAAGTAGCCCGCCGACCGTAGAGGTATATTTGAATCCATTCATTAAACAAATTATATTGTTCTACTAAAAAAACAATACAAACAGCGTCGCAGTTCATCGATATTCGAGTTCAATAATGAAATGTTTTATCTCTGTGTTGTGAGTTTTCTCATTTTGAATGTCTGCAGTCCATTCTCCAGGTAATTTTCCTCTTACTGTAGAACCACTAATCACCATCCAAACACAATGATCATCCGAATCACAATCACCTGCATCTCTGTTATCAGGACCTATTGCTGAAGTGTTTGCAACCTCATCATCAGTCGAGTTGTAAACATAGATGTCTAGAATATTTTCAGAGTCTACAGTTATTCCACCTGCGCCATCATCTTCCTGAGGATAAATTAGTTTTAGTCTAAGATAACGAATTTTATCATTAGTTTCTGAATCATAAGTTACAGGATAATCCCATGACATAATTATCGGATCATTTCCTAATCGGCGATCAATTTCAAAATCAGACCAAACTCCTCTGTAACTTACGTACACCTTAGTATCGTCAGATGAAGTTAATCCGTTATTATCGACCACAGTCAAACGTATCTCCCATGCTCCAGCAGAAATTGCTTCACCAGTAGATGGTAGATTTTCCCATTCAATTGTCTCACCTGTAGCATCAATATCATTTTCTGGATCGCCGTCGTTATCGGAATCATAACTAGTATCTAAGTCCCAATTCCATTCAACTATGTATTCTTCAGCATAACAATCAGAGTCATCTGGATCGCAACCAGCCCATGAGTCTGAGGCATCTAAATCGATTTTAGTGGTAAACTCAACTGTTCGATCACTAATCTCCTTATCTTCTTCACAAACCCAAACTAGGACAAAACTCCCTGCAGGAGCTGATTCTCCCTCGCAGTCATCTGCTTTATCATCACTAATCTTAGCTTTAGGTTCTCTAGCGGATGGATCAATGATATTCAATGTCTTTTTTGTTGTAGTTTCTAATGAGCCATCGCTAACAGTCAANCTNACTGTATATTCNCCATCTTGTACGTAAGAATGTGTNGTNGTTAATCCAGANCCTGTATTTCCATCACCAAAATTCCAGGTAAATGTGAGNGNATCNCCATCAGGATCTGAAGANCCTGCAGCATTNAATGTAATTTCATCACCTGCTCTAACATTAGAATTCGGNGTCATAGAGAAGGTTGAGGTTGGAGCATTATTACCGCTAAAAGAGTCTAAACAACCCGCTAAGGGAGTACTAATCATTAACAAAACCAGCAAAAATGCAAGTCCTCGGAGGCGTGCCATCATAGTGTCCGTAGTATCAATATCTCATCAATCCTACGGCTTCACGTAACTTTGACTAAAAGTCGAATAATGACTTTTGTGTAGAGGGATTTTTCGCATAATCTTTCAATTTAGACTCATCAAAATCTAATGCAGAAGTAATTCTTCCAAGTGACTTAGCCAGCCTATTAATGTAATACTGCGGGTCTGGTTTTGGAGGTTCACCTCCAATTTCATCTACTAACCANGCCTTTACCTCCATAGGACTTGAATTAGAATTGGTAATGATGTAACCAACTTTCATTCCTGGAGTGAATTGTAAGCCTCTACTAATCCTTTCTTTGGCCGCTCTAACATAAGGCAAACTATCTGGGTTGGCATACACTTTATCAAAAACCCATTTTCCATATTTTTTGTCCCAAGTACCCTTGCATGAGCGNCTTACAATAAGTTCNGATGCCGGNATTTTNCCTTGTTGNACCTCAGTAATCACAGATTTAGCAAGATCAATNGCACCTTCCTCATCNCCTTCTAAAATCAATTCAAACATCTCAGTCATNGTCTCNCTCAAAATACTAAANGAATCNGTACGCCTAACTTCATATCCACGTATCAATAATTCTTCACGNGGCCAAATTACTCTACCGACATATCTTTTCTTTGCTCCATGAGAAAAGAAGGCAGAAAGCGCTGTTTCGAACTCTAATTCNGCGCCTTCTTTAGTNAATTGATTTGCCAGTTGTTCACCAAGTTTGATTGTTTCATCTCTAGCTGATTCCCAAGCTAATAATTCATCACCNGATTCAGGTTTTTTTGCAGGGATATTCTGTTCATTCATAGTGCAAACAAATATAGAATCTGTATCNGAATANACCACATCAAATCCATCCTTCTCTAGATTAGAAATTATTTCTGTTATGTTATGTCGTGCCCATTCTGTNATACTGGCACCTAGCTTTTCATGTGTGAATCGATAAAAGCTAGAAGCAAATACNCCATAGAATGAATTCATAAGAATTTTTACAGCATACTGTAATTGATCATTTAGGAATGCTTCNTCTTCATCACCATTNTCAAGAGCTTTTGAATATGCNTTCTTGTATTTATCGCGACTATTCATTAAGTCTTGTAANAATAGAGGAACAAGCCCTACTCTNTCCTCTTTTGATAAATATCTAGTATTTGTAACAGGAGANACATAATGTGATGAATCTACTGTAGAATCTCTAATTAGCGTAGTTGAACAGATATTATTCGAGATCATTATCGACGGATACATAGATTTGAAATCAAGAACTGAAACCCAATTCTTTACTCCAGGTTCAACTTCATGCACATATCCTCCTGCTATCTGCTCTCTCCTACCTGATGTTCTATTTGTTGTGGGAATTGCAACTCCATTTCTATCGGCTAATCTAACAACAAGAGAATCAATCCATTGACTTGTTGTACCTGCAGATGCTGTTTCCACTGTCGTAGATGATACCGACGCTAGAGCTTCTTTCCTTGGAATAGATTTCAATTTTTCAAGAATATCTAGGGGCAANATTGTATCTCTAACACAATATTCCATCACTTCTTTTGGACGATTTGCCCACTCCATATCCATCTGGCTAGCATCAACATCCAATTTCTTTTTATCNTCTTGTTCCGGCCATAGAAGATCAGAAACATATCTGAGTGATTCTCTTTGAGGNCTCAGAGTTTGTCTTGCCTGCCACCAAGCATCAAGNGGTATNCTACCAGAAATTCTCCANACTCTGTTTTGTTGNCGNTGTGGGAATATACGCCCCANTTTTTTAGTACCAACTTCTTTGTTAGTAACCGGTACCCTTCCCCAACCAAACATAGATGATTGTTCTGANAATGAATTACTATTTTCTTCAGATCTTTCTTGCGTTCTNGGAAGGTCAAAATTATCAATGTTATATCCAGTAATAAAATCTGGATCTTCATCTCTTACCAACCTTGTTAGCCCCTCCATGATTTCTTTCTCAGTGCCAGTAAACTCATGGATTGTTCTTGCTCCACTTCTATCAATTACAGCAGCAGCACAAAGAATTGAATTATGCTTTACACTGGTTTCTAAATCATAAGAAAAGGTTACAAAAGGTGTTGGAAAAGGTTCTACACGATTTAGATCTGAAATATCACAACGCATTATCAAATCTACAGGATATAATCCTGCTCCTCCAATTTCCTTTATTTTTTCAGATGCAGCACCTGCATCTTGAATTCTAGGAATTTCTTTGGGCGCACGTTCTCCTGCCCAAAGAACTTCTCCTGTAAAAGAAATATGAGGNCCTAAGTCACAATCCATGAGTAATCTATGGACCAGTAAAATATCTGAACTGGTTACATTCCAACCTTGTGATGATAAATCGCTTCTTAATTTTCTAACAATTGTAGTGTCTTTAACAAATACTCTCCAATGTGGTCTTAATTTACCTTCGAATAATTTATTTCCTAAAGGGAGAGGTTTCCCAATCACCCTCCAGTCATCTGATACTGATTCTAAGGATAAAGAAGGACCTTCTGAGTTATTGTCTGTNTTAGGATCAGAAATTTCAATATATGGATTTAATCCATGTACTAGTAACAATACAGAATGCCCAGATTTAGATCTACACCACAACTCAATAGCCGTTTTACCTACATTNCCAGGAAGNGCACGATTATCNCCTGAAATTATACAGGCTTCTTCTCTCCATTCCAATGTAATACCCGAGCCTCACATTAAGTGTTGACATACCAACCTTTGTGAAGCAAACTCATACTATTTTGCTGTTTGAAAGAACACAACCGTTGAAAGCCGTCCCCTCTCCCTAAGCATTCAACTGAGGGCGTTACTATGTTAGATGACTCCAAACCAAGCATTGATTGGGATAGTTTGACTTTCAGTTTCACNGAAACCGATAGAATGTTTATTTCTAAATGTAAACAAGGTGGAGAATGGGAAGATGGAATCATGCAAGATTATCAAGATTTGAGGATTTCACCTGCTGCTGGAGTNATTAATTATGGACAGGGATTGTTTGAAGGAATGAAAGCAAGAAGATCGGAAGATGGACGAGTATTACTATTCCGTCCCGAATTTAATGCAAGAAGATCTGCTGATGGATGTAGAAGGTTAGGTATGCCTCCNGTATCTGAAGAAATGTTCTTGGACGCNGTAAGAAAAGTAGTCGANGAAAANATACGATGGTTGCCTCCAACTGGTAAAGGAGAGTTATACATTAGACCTCTAATCTTCGGTAGTGGAGAAATATTAGGAGTCGCTCCTGCTCCAGAATATACTTTCTTAATCTACACAGTACCAGTAGGTCCATATTTCAAAGGAGGTATGAATCCAATTTCCCTGAAAGTTTCTGATCAGTATCANAGGGCTGCGCCAGGAGGTTCTGGTGGTGTTAAGGCAATAGGAAATTATGCACCAGGAATGATGCCTTCGAAGAAAGCAAAATCTGAAGGATATGCAGAAATAATTTATCTCGACGCTGTAAATCATAGGTATATTGAGGAAGTTGGAGCCGCAAATTTCTTTTGCGTTAAAGACAATATAATCTACACACCCGAACTTACAGGTACCATTTTGCCAGGGATTACAAGAATGTCTACTATTGAATTAGCTAGATCACTTGGATACGAGGTTCAAGAAACGAAGGTTGATGTTGATTTCGCTATGACTGCTGATGAAGCTTTTTGCGCTGGAACTGCAGCAGTAATTTCTCCTATTGGTTCAATAGAACATGGAGGAAAAATTGCCAATTATAGTGATGGAGGAATTGGAAACATTACTCAAGAATTGTATACTGCACTCACAGACATAATGANTGGAAGAGTGGAAGATAAGTTTGGCTGGACACCAGAAATTTGATTATTTTCTACCAAAACGCTTTTTTCTCTGCCCGCTACCTTTTCCTTTGAATGATTTTCTTTGAGAACGAACTTGTTTATCTCCTTTCTTTTGAGGCTTCTTAATTGGTTTATCCTCATTCTTCGCTTCAATATATTGCCGACGAAGACGAAGTCCAATACTTTGCATGACTCCTTCTTTAGATTCGGCTTTGGTTACAGACATCGCTTCTTTAGTCGATAAAATCAGCCTCCCCTCTTTCAAATGAGGTCTTGAAGGATGACTAGCTTCTGTGTCACGTTTCATTTTAGAAATACCAACNTCTCTTGCAGCCCAGACAATTGAGTCAAGACTTGGCCCNGGGATTGATGCTTCTTTCGGAACTCTTCTACCTTCNGATCGAGATAATTTTGAGTCAAAATATCTAGTCCAAAGAGTCATCTTTGACTTGTCCGCTGTCATGCTATCGCTCCTACCGCGTTATTCAGCAAACTTGAGGGCTTCGACTGAATCATTCTTCAATCAGAACGCCAGAAACTACACCATCCATACCTGGTCTGCTGGTAACTCTGACTTTACCAAGTTCAGTTTGAATAATTGCTCCCTTAGTTACTATATTTCTTCTAACAAAGTTGAGATTTGCACTATTTTCGAGTACATTTGAGATTGTGGAGCGGATTGTCTTACCGTCTTTAGTATGAACATTTACGGTATGAGCTGAGGTAACTCTAACAGTTTGAGAGCCAGCATTCTTCCTGTATTTCTTTGTCGCATCAATATCGCCTACGAAAGCGTACTGATTCTCACTAGAAATCTCTGTCTTACGCTTACCACGAGAACGGTTCAAGCGTCCGCCAGTTACTTTGCGTCGAGAAACACCATGCCATTGTGCCATACAAGCCGCCGACTTACCACCCTTATTTCAATAGATTGGATTAAACAATAAAACGAAAAATATAAATTTTAATTAAAAATTATACAAAAAAATATCATTTGTGTGGATTAAATAAAGTATATTGATAGACATTATCCTATCAGAACTAATTGTGAGCGAGAAGAGGATTCGACGCAGGACACCTGTAAGATGGAAGCAAATTCGTAATGAAATGAAAGAACTATCTGAGACCATTGGCGTAGAACTTAGTTTTCCAAACTCTTTTTTAGAAAAGGGTCATTTTCAGGAAAGAGACTTGATTCTTGTAGATAAGATTCCTCTAGCATTTCAAATCCAAACAGATAATGGGAAAAAATGGTACCCCACAATTAGAGGCGTTTTAGCCTGGAATATGGAAACAAGTTGGGCTGCAGTAGATCATGGTGCTATACCATTTTTGATGAATGGAGCAGATTGTATGGGTGCAGGAATTCATTCAGCAGATCCTGAAATAGAGGCTGGAAATTTAATTTGGATAAGAGACCAACAACACGGAAAACCATTAGCGATAGGCGTGGCAATGGTAAGTGGTAATGAGATGGTAGAAATGACCAAAGGAAAGGCTATCAAGACCATACATTGGGTAGGTGACGAACTTTGGGAATTAGAAACATGAATCAATAGGATTCATTTGTGATAATCTCTACGAATAGATGTGCGTAAACTAGTGGCATTGGCTGTAGTTGTTATTTTATCCTCTAACGTTATGGCTTCAGAGGGTGGAATTAATGAAGAAACCGATCTTAGTAATACAGATTTGGAATCGATGCAGTATAGCAATATTGTCTATGCAGAAGAAGAATTCTCAATTTCCATGTCTTTGAAAAATGAAACTACAAACATCAGCCAAATTAATTGGATTACACAAGTATGCATAAATTCTGGTATATGCTATCCTCCAAAAACAATTCAAATGAGTACTGAAGATAACATAACATGGACTGCGTCAGTATTAGTAGATGAAGATGCGACTTATCTGAACTGGAGAGTTGACTTAGTAGATGAAAATGAAACGATTGTGAAAGTACCGGAAACAGGATTCGGATGGAAAATTTGGTCTGATTGCTGGTATGATGGAAAAGAATGGGGAGGAAGTGATTCTTCCTGTATTACCGAAGAAGAAAGTGATAGCCTTCCTGGATTTATTATACCTATGACGATATCATCAATTGCTATTGCAGCATTAATTATTCAACGTGTTGGGGAAAAACATGAACAATGAGAACTCAGATTTCATTGATTTAGATTTCTCTCATATTCCAGAGGAAAAAATGATTGAAAATGCTTCTGATTTTTATGAATTAATGAATAAAAGACGTACTACAAGGCATTTTTCTAAAAAAACAGTTCCGCGTGATTTAATCGAAATGGCGATTAAAACTGCTGGCACCGCTCCATCAGGCGCTCATCTTCAACCATGGACATTTGTAGCAATATCAAATGAAGAGTTGAAGTTAAAAATTCGCCAAGCTGCAGAAGAGGAAGAGAAGAAAACATACTCCGAAAGAATGCCAGAGGCATGGGCTGAATTATTACGACCTTTAGGTACGGATCATATCAAGGAACACATCACAGATGCACCTTGGGTAGTTGTTGTATTTAGGCAATCTAAGAGGTTACGGGATAACGGAGAATCTTCACCGACTTACTATTCTCAAGAGTCTTGCGGAATTGCAATAGGATTGTTTATTGCAGCAATACAGAATATGGGACTTACTACCTTGACTCATACNCCTTCTCCGATGAAATTTCTAAGAGAAATCTTGAATAGACCTGAACATGAACATGCGATGTTNTTGATGCCTGTTGGCTATCCTGCAAAAAATGCTAAAATACCAAATCTCAAAAGAAAAACTCTCGATGAGATTTCTGAATGGTTTAGTTAGAGCTTTTGTCATCTGAGTTTGGTGGGACGAAAAATATCAATGCTATCCCTGAGCCTATAATCATCAATCCTCCGATAATAATCTCNATCGTTAAAATTTCATCAAATAATAATACTCCATATATGGTTGCTATAATTACAGTTAGGTAAGAGAATGAACTCACCCAAGCAGCATTTGCCTTATGATAAGCCATAGTAATTCCGACCTGCCCCCCACCGGCTCCTATTCCTATNCCAATTAATGCTGCAATCATTTCCAATGACAATCCAGAAAGATCGGGGAATGCCTGAATCATTGACCCTAGGACTGAGAAAGCAGCAAACCAGAATACAACAGATGTAGGCGATTCTGTATTCCTTAANTCTCGAACAAAGATATANGCTAAACCAGCAAATAATCCTGAGCCTAGTGCAATTAAAGCATGGGGATTAANACTATNTAAATCCGGAGAAACAATCAGAACTATNCCCACAAATGCTGTTGTTAATAGTAGGAATACAGATGATGATACTTTCTCACTAATCAATCTTCCAGAAAGTAATGCAACAAATAANGGTGCAGTATACTGTAATGTTACTGCTTGACCTATGGGTATCAATGATAATGCAGTGAAATATAGAATCATTGCTATCAATCCAGTTAGACAGCGAAGAAACATCTTTTTTGAATCATTTACTTTAAGACTAATACCTTGAAATCTAGCAAAAATAGCTACTGCCAAAGCAATAACCAGTGAACGGACAAAAATAATCATCCATACATCTGCATTTACTGATGTCCATTTTACTAGAGCATTCATAGTACCGAANGAAACACTNCCGAAAATCATCCATAANACTGCTANTCTTGGTGAATCTATTGGGGGNTTTGATACAGAGACATACGAAGAAAGATCAGGCCCNTCATTAGCTAATTCTGATACCGATTCTAGCCCTCTTCCAAGGCCTTTNGNTGACATTATTTTAGTCCCCATCTTTTTTCTAANACACTAGATACATCTTGGTAATCTTTCCCACCATTACTATTTGGATCATGTAAATGAATCGGTACACCGTGGCTTGGAGCCTCTGCTAATTTGATATTACGACGTATTGCAGGACGTATTACAAATTCAGGAAGATGTTCATAAATTTCTGAAGCCACTTGTTGATTAAGAAGTGTACTCGCATGCATTGTTAACANAACTCCGTCAACNCCTAAATTTGGNTTAAGTAAACTGCGAACTTCTCTNATAGTTCCTGCTAACATTGCAAGTCCTTCCAAGGCAAAATACTCTGTTTGTACTGGAATTAATACTCCATTACTTGCAACTAAGGCATTTATAGTAACTAAGCCAAGAGAAGGAGGAGTATCAATAATTACAATATCATAGTGTGGCAGTAATGGTTCCAAGGCTTCGGAAAGTCTNCTTTCTCTACCGAGTTGTCTCAACATTTCCTGTTCAAGACCNACTAAACTTCGATCTCCAACTATCATGTGNAGTCCNTCCACAGCAGTTGCATTACGAGCAGAAATTGCGGTTTCAGGAGAGAGAATGAGATCTCTAGTTGTATATTGGACCTTACTCTTGTCTACCCCTAATCCAGTAGCACAATTCCCTTGTGAATCGGCATCAACTACCAAAATACGATGTCCCCTAAGAGCTAATTGAGATGCTATATTAATTACAGTGGTTGTTTTTCCAACACCTCCTTTCTGATTTATGATTGTGATTACTCTGGCAAGACCCTCAGGATTTGGAGTTGGATATGGTAAATCCAATGGTCTGCTAGTTTTTTGTGTTGATGATTGACTAAAATTATCTAATGANTCAAAACTTTCTTCCTCTTCAGTAAATTCTGCATCAATTACTAATGGAACCCTCTCAACTTCAGGAAGATTACTGTCATCATTAGTAGACATACAAGCGCCTTCGGCGCTTAGAAGGAAGTTGAATGTGCCGATTAAATAATTTGATTGGATACCAAATTCAAATGTTCTACGGCTGGCCAATAACCTCTGCCCAAGCCAACATTCTTCCTGTTTGAGCATCCATTGCAAAATTTATACTATGCTTACGATTTGATTCNGTCCATTCCCTNCTTCCAGCAACTGTGACTTGTCCTTCAGTAATATCTCCNGGCAAGAATGAAAGTAANTCACTNTCTTCAGATACTGAAAGTCTGTAACCANAATTACTTCCTTCAGACCATTCTGTTTCACCCAANGAAATGGANAGATCACCATATCTATTTGAATCNAGTATACGATTTTCTAAATTCTTCAGTGTATGAGTNGAAGGAATTGCATCTTGATTCCAAATTACTTCNCCATCATCACGACCCTCATCNTCAAACGANCATNCACTGTCAGATAGGCTAACTATTGCCCAACCAGAAGTCTCATCTGAACGAACCCATGAAAGATTCCACTCTTCGAAATCACTTATTGAATAAATTGATTGCCAAATATAACCATCACTGTCAATTGCAACTGTGATATCTCTATTCGTATGGTTAGCTCTTAAGCAACTAATTGCATCCTCTAGTGTGAACGACCTAATGATGGATTCATCCCACATTGCAGTAGACCAATCTTTCTTTGCATTGGTGCTCAGTTTGTCTTCACCTGGACCCGGTCGTCCGGCATATGTTGCACCCCAAGAAATTGATTCTGAGCCTGATTCTGAATTTATTTTACTCATCTTCATCTTAACTGTGAGAGTTCCTTCCGGAAGTGCTGCATCGGTAGCAGCACTTTCAATAAAACTACAATCTGAAGTGCTTTGATCTTTATCAATGAGAATATCAACCACTTGTTCGACAGCCCAAGGAACACCATTCTTGACTAAGATATCAATATTCATTCTCCCAAGACATCTTTCAACTTCAGAATTTGAAATTTTAACTGGATAAACCAAGCCGTGTTCAGCATTATTCTGTTCGGTACCAACTGACCATACCCAATCTTTGTTCCAGTCAGATACTGATTCGGAAGTCATACCAGATTTTAATTTAATATCTCCAAAGAAATTATGTAATTCAATGGGNGATAAAGGAAATGTTAGAATCGGGGCAATTCCATCTAGATTACCGAAACCATCGGCACCAAAAGTAACAGCATTTGCGTTTGTAGTCACACCTTCAACATCTGTAAATGAGATTATTGATTCTGAACGTAAAAGACTATTTTCGGTTAACTCATCATATAGATTAGTCGTCATCAGTAAGTCATTACCGGACAATGACCAGCCCAGATTTCCACATACATCAGTATCTCTCCATGTCTTACCCTCTAAATCAACTTCAAGATCATGCGTTATCTCTTGCTGTACTGTCAAATGCGAACGCCCATATGCATCTTTTGCATTAATCGCCCCTAGTAATTCCGGAGATTGTCTATCAATTGGATGCGTAATTTGAGAAATATCTCCTTCAACTATTGAAACAGCTCCAGTACCTCGGATTCCTACATTAAGACGATTACAAGCGTCTTGAATTGCTGTGTCTGGCAATGCATCTCGGAGTAAAGCGACCATTTCATCACCCTCCATATTAATTTCTCCATCACTCAGAGTAAAAGTCATCGAGTCACCATAATTTAATGGTCTAGCTTGGAATGATGAATCTGCAGAAAGGAAATAGATTACTCCGGCGCCTACTAATAAAACCACCATAAAAACTGCTGAAATTTGTTTCCAATATTTCTTGAAAATATCAATTGAAGGTAATACTATTGTCAATGAAGGTTGTTCAGCCTGCTCTTGAGTATTTTTCTCTACTATATCTTTTGAAATAGTTTGTTCTACCGACCATGGATCATCATCTTCTTCTAAGATTAGAGATGTTTCTTCAACTTGAGATATCACTGGCTCTTCAATAATTTCTGCTTCAAAAATTTCAGCCTCCATTATTTCTTCAGAAGATTCATTTTCATCAATTATTATCTCTTTCTCAAGATTGTCTTCAACCACTGAGTCATTCTTATTATCTACACGAGAAATAAGTCTATCAATAGCATCGTCTATCTCTTTGGATGTTCTAATATCTTCACTTTTTTCGATATTTTTAGATGAAGTAGTCTTTTCTTCTGATTTGGTTTCTTCAAGAAATAGTACTTCCTCTTCTTCTGCAATCGAAGAAAAATGACTGAGAATTCTTACAATTAATTCCGATTTGTTTCCCGAAGAAGACAAATCTTCATTTTTACATATTTCTCTCAAATCAAAAACCATCATTTTTGATAATGAGTCGAACGTGTAGGACTCCTCGTCGGCCATAATAACAAGTCATGTCGATGAGCCAAGTCTTTCAATACCTTCCTTCTTATGTGTTGTAGAACCGCTACTAGAGCATGAAAATACCATTTCCGCAGCCAAAGATGTCAAGAAGGGTGGGCGTTCGCGGCAAATTATGAGACCTCGTTTAGTGATACTATCTCGTGGTCCGAAATTATACTCCACAAAACGTCTGGCCAGCGAAGCAGAAAAGGCTGGTTGGGATGTCAAAATCTTAGATCCACTAGCACTAACCGTAATTGTTGATGAACGTGGAGGAAAAATTTTCTACAGAGGGTGGCCTGTCGAATGTGAAGCAATAATTCCAAGAATTGGTTATTCAATTACGGAAGAAGGAGTACGTAGAGTAAGGCAATTTGAAAGAATGGGCGTTATTGTCATGAATTCTAGCGATGGAATTACTAGAAGCAGAGATAAACTGATAGCTTGTCAAATGATGTCTTCTGGAAATATTCCAGTACCTATTACTGCGCAAGTAGTTTCTTGGGAAGACACGAACAGAGCAATTAGCAGAGTGGGAGGGACTCCTTGTGTGGTCAAAGCGACTGAGGGAACACATGGTGCGGCAGTATTTCTAGCAAAAACTGACCAGCATGCTCGTCAACTAGTTTACCAGATGTTAGAAAGAGATATGAGGCCTTTAGTTCAAGAATACATTGAAGAATCACATGGAAAAGATATCCGTGCATTAGTAGTAGGTGGAAAGGTTGTCGCTTGTATGAGAAGAAGAGCGAATGGGGATGAGTTTCGTTCAAATTTCCATCTGGGAGGTAATGTCGAGAAAGTCACAATCGATCCGGATTACGAAAAAATTGCTATCAAAGCTGCCAGAATATTAGGATTGGAAATAGCTGGCGTTGATCTACTAGAATCAGATAGAGGTGCTCTTGTTTTAGAAGTTAATTCTAGTCCTGGATTGGAAGGAATCGAAAAAGCTTCAGAAGTAAATGTAGCGGCAGCAGTTTCGGAAAGACTAAACGAATTATTAGAAAAGAGAGAAGAAAATAAAAAGTCCCAGGGTAAGAATTTCCAATCTGGCGAAATTGGAGACAATAGCCAAGCTAATTCATAATTTGGCATCTTTTCAAAGGTAATGAAATATGCTATCATTGAATTAAAATTAGAGAAGCATTCAAGTCTAATCAGGGGTTCATGTCTTTGTCTTTAGGGACATGGGATGCGCGTCGTTCGCGACGATGAGGCGAGGGAATTGACTAAACAGAATGAAGAAAAAACAATGTCAGAGATTGTTGAAAACTCTGGACAGGCGTTAAATCTGAATCGTACAGAAATCTTAATTCATACGAAGAATTTACCTCAAAGACTTCAAAGATTAGCATTCTTACCTTGGTTTGAGTGTTGGATTCAGCAACTGAGAACAGAGAAAAAAAGTGAGCATACAATTAGATCTTATATTGTTGCAGCAAAGGCTTTCACGACCACAATATTACCGAATGAAAAGAAAACTAGTTGGAAAGAAATCAAGAATATCCAAGTTACAGAATTATTCAACAGAAGCAATCCTGAAAATGGTAGAATTGATGCATGGTTGAATAGTATAGGAGACTTGAAGCCTGCTACAATAAATGCGAGAATTGCAGCAGTGACTCACTTATTGAAATGGATGGGGCATACTGTTCCAGAATGGATTCAAAGGCCTACAAGATCTAGATCACTACCTAGAACATTAGGTAAAAATGATTTACAAAAAGTAAGATTGGCTGCAATGAGATCAGAAGATCCAATTGCNTATCCGATTATCACAATGATGCTTGATACAGGACTGAGATGCTCAGAAATATGTAATTTAGATTTAGATGACGTAGATTTAGAAGACCTATCTGCTTTAGTAATTGGAGGTAAGGGAGAGAAAGATAGAACTGTTCTCTTCACTAATGCCACATTGGATGCATTAGATGCTTGGAAACCAATAAGGAACGCTAGACTAAAGAATTGTTTGAAAGAAGAAGACAAAAGATCTCTATTCTTTTCTAGTAGAAGTAGGAGACTTAATCCGCGCTCAGTTCAGAAATTACTAGACAGAATTGCAGATGCTTCCGACATTCCAAGAACCAGACTTAGTCCGCATGTTCTGAGGCATTCCTTCGCGACTGGCCTTCTAGAAAGAGGGGCTGATTTGGTGACAATACAAAGACTCCTTGGACATGCTAATATTTCAACAACAAGAGTGTATCTGGAAATTGGAGATCAAACCTTGAGAGAAATATATCATCGAGCGCAATCATCACCCAGCATCACCGAATTAGAATCTGAAGAATTAGAAATTAAAGAAGAAAGAATAGAAAATATTTCACCTTCAATAAAATGATTATTTTCTTGCAGGATTCTTTTTATTTTCTCTTTTATCAACACTTTCGGGACCTTGCCAATTCCTGTTTGCTAAGGCATCATTACCAACATGACCAGGGATTGGACAATATTTTCCCGAACGACAACGAGAACAATTATCATTTGGAGGACGTTCAACAGTTTTCACAAGACGACCATACTTCCTCCTCGGCATGAATCTTATTTTTATTGACGGAACTTAGCAGTTGTCATCATCACATCAGAAAAATCACTAAGTTGATGTTTGACTAACACTGCGGATAACCATGGAAGAAGAGGGAGCTCCAAAGAAACCTCTTGGTTGTGATCCAAATCGAAGTTTATTATTCGCTCAAGTGATTTCTGGAGAACCAGAAATGAGAATTGATGAGGAAAATTATCTTCGAAATATAGGTTGGCAAGGGAAAACAAGTAATGTTTTTATCGGGGATGTAGCGAATGTTTCTCTACGCTCGTTGGGACCTCATGATCCACCAAAATTCTCTAAAAAACCAGATTATGATGAACAAAAATGGGTTCTAAGCTCGTCATCAGGAGAATTAAAAATTATTATTAGAAGTTCTTCATATTGGGGCTTGGGATTATTTGCAAAATGCTTCTATAATGAAATCGAGCTGATTGGACCTTTGTCTCTAAGAGCAAGATGTGTTCACGATATAATGGCTTCATTGGGTAGAAATCCTTGGGAAGCTAGTAGAGTTAAGAAATTTGAAAAAATAACTAATGCCTCCTCAATTGAACACGCGAAATGTTGGAGAGAACTATCCAAGTATGCTCAGAATGAAATGGAAGAAGAAATTATTATTGTGGAAAATGAGATNAAATCATTNGTTGGTAGCGATNCTGATATAGAAAAAATNTTAGAAGATGCTANTNTNGCTCTAAATGATGCCAGAGCTGCTTTNTTGGATAGAAATGCACCGGCTGTTGAAAGGGCATTAGGAAGGGCNATTACCGCATTAGTTGAGGCAAATCCCACTACCGAAGTTAGGTCCTCAGAATTNGAATCAATAAGCACAAAAATGACTAANAAACANCATAGNAACTACGAGGAAATTNATGCCAATGAATTACTCAATGATGAAATTGATTTTGTAGATCTGACNGAATCTGAATGATTAGAATCCAAAAGTATCTGCTAACCAATGTAGTACACCATGATTTGCAAGATAAATTGTTACAGAAAAAGCAATACAAGCAAAGTAAATCATACCTCTTGATATCTGAATTGCGTCCTCAGATTCTTCATCGAAGTAGCGAATAAGACCGGCCGCTTGCTGGATTCCGCTACCCTTCTTCTCCTTAGCCATATTATCAATCGGACCCACATTTAGTATTTCAACGCCGCGAATGATGCAATTCTATAAAATAAATAAAAATACATCAAAAATATTGTTCAAGGATCAAGAGTTTCAATTAGAACACAGCCACCATCTAATTCAACAATACAAGAAGCTGCATCCATTGCTGTTTCTAACCCCATTGTCATTAATATCTCACGACGTGAGCCATTATCTGATTGGAAAATTAGTCTATGACTTAACGCATCAAGAACTCTTTTGTCTACTACTTGCCAAACCCATTCATCTCTTTCTACGTGGATCAATGCTTCAACTGGAACCAATGGACCTTGTTTGGCTCCATTCATTCTAGCTCTTTGTAGTAATTCTTCTAATTTTCTTGATGCTCCCCCCTTATCAGTTCTAATCGGCTCTCCTGTTTCTTTAGCTATACGTCTCCTTAGTCTAGTCATTGTGCATCCCAAATGCGGAAACTACCGCAACCGCTGAGGTTTTGTTTGAAGGTATAACTATTATTGATGTAGTGAGGCCTGAATAGTTATTTTTTACATGAAATTGAAGTTACGGAAACAGTAGTTGTCAACAACTCTAGTCCGTTTGATTCATTCGTGATTAGTTAATCGACGAATCATGAAGCTAGACGAGCGCTCATGGGAAACCATCGCATCTGAAAGTATTCTATTCAAGGCTGTAGGCAATTGGAGAACGGATTCTCAAAAATGGCTTGAACAATCTATTGATAGATTAAATGAGACTGTAAGAGTAAATCCACTAAGAGATGATATTGAGTGGGTAGAAAATTGGCTAGAAAGTATTGGGGCATCTAAAATTGAATGGTTCAGCGGTGTTGGAAGCGCATGGACTTTACCGTTTTCCAGAGGTAAAGCAGAAGGTGAAGTGAAAACGATCCTATCCGCACTTCATGAAACCGGGAGATTAACCAGACAAGAAGCAGTTTCAATGATACCAGCAATAGCTCTGAATCCTAAACCTGGTGATTTGGTGTTAGACATGTGTGCAAGTCCAGGTTCGAAAACTACCCAAATTGCTGAACATTTGGGAGATAGAGGAATTGTAATGGCGAATGAAATCGCAAATAGTAGAATAAACACACTAGTTGCCAATGTAAAAAGACATGGATCAATTACTCCAATAATCGTACATCATGATGGCAGACATATACCAAAAGTTCCAGTTACTGGATTTGACAAAATACTTGTTGATGCACCTTGTACCGGTTCAGCTACGACAAGGAAAAATCCAGATGTTTGGGATAAATGGCTACCTTCAGGTGGGAAAATTTTGCATCAATTACAGTTAGAATTACTGATGAAGGCAATCAGTCTGACAAAACCGGGGGGGAAAATTGTCTATTCAACATGCTCTCTAGATCCAATAGAAAATGAGGCAGTGATTTCAGAAATTTTAAGATTAGATAGTGGGATTTCATTGATTTCTGCAGATGGGAAATTAGACAATATTCCGTTTAGAGAAGGGATGACTAGTTGGCCGCAACTAGATGATTCAGGACAAATTTCTGAAAATAATCAAACTTTGACATCAATGTTGCCTCCAACTGAAGATTATATCAAAGAAGAATTAAAAAAATGTCTAAGAATCTGGAATGATGACATAAAAGCAGGAGGATTCTTCGTTGCTATCCTGGAAAAAGAACGAAATTATAGCGAAAATAAAGTAGACTATGATAAATTTATTGAACCTGAAAAAATAAAACCAGATGAAGTAAATTTCCCTCAACCAATAAAATCTGAAACCCAAGAAATGATTTCTAAAACTCTAGGGTGGGAGGAAAAAAATCTTTGGAAGAGAGGGAAGAGTATACTTTGGTCAACCAATGAAGCCAAAGAAATTTGGGAATCGGATAGAAG
>NZDA01000039.1 GCA_002686525.1 Methanobacteriota archaeon
CGACGCATAGATTTGAAGATCCTAATTCAGTAGCAGAAGCTTGTAAGATGATTGGTGAACCGATGCCAGGGCTAGAAATTGAAACTCTTGATGTTAGAATGGAAAATAGAGGATGGTAATTACTTCCTTCCACGTGTAGTACCTAATTTTCTAGAATGCTTTTTTCCTTTTATTGATTTAGAACCCGGTGTTTTTGAATCACCAGTCAAAGCCCCGCCCAACGTTAATGAACCACTATTAATCAATTGAGATGCTAGAGAATCAGCCATCCCCTCATCTTCACTTGGCAACTTAAGAGCATCTTTTACAGATTGATTATGATCTTTTATTACCTTCAAACGTTCTTCCTCAGCTGCTTTCATTTCATCTCTGATTTCATTTACTTGGCTAATCAATTCTTTCATATTTTCATGAACTTCATTAGCAGATTCTCTATTTGCCAAATAGGATAAATGATATCTATCAGCCTCCGCTCGTAAAAAATCCCTTTCTGCAAGCATTGGTTTTACATCTTCCCAGATTAAATCTGCTTGCTTATGAAAATCAATCATTTCTTGATGTGCTTTGTCAGCTTCAGATTTTAATATTTTAATGGAACCATCCATATCTCCGATATCAATATTAATTGCTTCAAAATCTTTTACAGCAGGCATCAATTTGTCTCTTTTAGCTATGAGTATTTTTAATTTCTTCAGTAATTTATTCTCAGTTTCTAGAATTAATCTACCATCCGTCATCATCGTGTTCTCTATTTTTTCTATCTCATTGATTGTTTCTGACAATTCAATAACAACTGACTTTGTACCTTTAGCCTCATCTTTTCGACCTCTATTTTGGTTAATTAGTTCTCTAATTTGTTTTTGAATTTCATCTCTTCTGGCTCTACAGAGTTGTGCTTGATCTCTTACTTTCTTTTGCTCATCTAATTTTTCTTTTATAGAATCGCGAATTTCTTTGCTCTGTTCCTGTAAAGCATTCCTTGAATCAGCTGCTCTACGCGCATCTTCATTAAATGAATTTCTTTGTTCTTTCATTCTACGAATCTTAGTTTCCATGGCATGCAATCTTGTTCTAAGGTCATCCTCAGGCTTCTGCTGCTCATCTTTCACATAACGCCGAGACAGGAACCCTTCTTCAATGAAACTACTCGATTCATAGACCTAATAATGATGTGAAAAGTGGTAATATAGGTGAAACAATTGCTATTCCAGCACCTACTAGGAAGATTGCACCAATTGAGATACGAAGTCTAGTAAATAAATCAGCTCTATTTTGTACGGTTAAAACTCTGCCACTAAGGAGATTTCCATTTTCGTCTTCCAGTCTGATAGTCACAGTAGCTTCACCGGTTTCTTCAGGAAGTAAACTCTGCCATACAATTTCAGTTGATTTAATAATTTGTGGTAACTTCTGAACAAACGAATTTTTATCAATTTCATCCAATAATCCACTACATGAATTTACCTTTAATTTGTAAACACACTCCGAAGGACGAAAATCTGGAGTTTGAATTTTAAGAATTAAATTTATTGGCTCGGAGCCCTTATTCAGCACATAAGCGAATAAATTTGCTTGTCCGACTACTAGATTCTCCATATCAACATCAAACCAAATATCATGATTTAAGCCAGTATCGAGTTTCATTCGTAATCTGTCATGAAGCCTAAAAAATGAAGCGCATCTATCTCTGGCTCTAATAATAAGACGTTCCCAAGTTTCTTCGCCTAGTTCTGGATGACGAAACAATTCATCTATTGATTCGAGAGGCATCATTAATCCGAGTTCAGAACGAAAATCTTCTTCATCCAAATATCCCGCTCTCCTTAAGTGTAGTAAATGGAGGAGTTTTTCTTGTAATTCAGAAATATTATTGCCAATATTTACTGAATGTTGAATTGAACGTAAATATTCAGAAATTCTGACTGAAAGAAGAGGGTCTACATGCGCACTAATTACATCACTGAAAGGTCTTTTTAGTAACGCAGGATGTATTGGGGGGGAAAAGGAATCTAACATCCCCCAAGTTTCGCATGTATTAAATCTTGAACGGTTGGAAACCATATGAACCCCGTGTCCTGACAAGAGAAAACCCGTTGAAAAAGATAGAAGTACGGAATTACCACTGACAAAGTCTGAAAATTGTAAACTAGAAAAAAGGAAGATTCCAGATAAAAACATGAGAAANGTAGTTGCTATTACCTGTCTAAATGACCCCTCNATTGTTTCTTTCATTTCAGCATAACCATGTGCGCTCTTGAAAGTAAGGCCTGTTTTGGTAAGATATTCTGATTGTAGATTGAATATTCTCCTAGTTAACGATAATAGTAGCAAAAGTAAACCAAGAAGACCTAAATCAGCAACTATAAAGAAAAAAGCAAGATAATACAAGCCTACTTCAATAGTAATATCAAAAGGAATTACTGGAAGGACATGATTCACCCACCAATCCGGTTCGGAACCTGTGAATGATTCTGCAAAACCATACAAGATAATTACTAGTATCGGGATAATTAGCACGAATCTTGCACCTCTACTGATGAACAAACGATCTAATTTGACAAGATTCCTTTCATACTCTTGTAACCTTTCAATATTCTCTAAATCATGGTTCTTATGATTAATATTTTCTCCTTCGGAATTGAAAGTGGGAGCTGAAGGAACAACGGAACCTTCATCATAAAGACTTTCGAAATCATCTACTACATCCATAACTATCCCTATTCTACTCTAACAATTAACTTGAAACTTAGTTCCCTTGAAAGACCAATCTCAGCATTATCACAATAAATCTTACCCGACTTCTTGATCAATTTAGAACCGACTTTAACTCCTATTTTTTCTAATGTTTTAATTGCAACACCACTGGAATAAATTAATTCAATAGAAGCTGGAGTATCTTCAGGTAGTGCTGAAACAGGTAAAAGTGTATTTTTTGTATTAATTGTCAAACTTCTATCTACTATTGGTATCATGTTTCCATCTTTATTCCTTTCAGGATACCCTAACATTCTATCTATAGATGCTTCCAAATCTTCATCGATACTATGTTCAATTTTACAAGCAACAGAATCTACATCACCNTCAAATCGGATAATATCCGATAACAAAATCTTCAACAATTCCTCCCTTCTCTTTATTCTTGAAGCATGTTTAAAACCTTCAGAAGTTAACCTAGATCCTTTGTAAGGAATATACGTTATGTATTCTCTAGAAGAAAGCCTCTGAATCATTTCAGTTGTTGATGCTGGACTCACGCCCATCATTTCTGCTAATCTTGTGGTTCGAACTATTTCACCAGGTTCTTCAGTGTGAGCTTCAAAAATTCTTTTCAAGTACATTTCTTCAAACTCGCTTAATTCTGACATGAAAACACCTCAACCAACTTTTGCTAAAAACTCAACTCTACATGCAGGACAACGTGACCTTACGGGCCTCTTGTTAAGAGCAACTCTAAGAGTTTGTTCACATTGTGGGCACGACAATAAATCAGTCATAGAAGATGATGTTACTACAGATTCGGTAACTTCTTCAATTGATTCTTCAATTGACTCCTCATTTGATTCCTCGTCAACTTGCAACTGGGAAAATTGTGTAGAGCATGCAGGGCATTTAACAGCACCAGTATGATCCACTGGAATATTGAGCCTCTGATTACATGAAGGGCATGAGACTTCTTTCTTCAAATCAGTAGATTTCTTTTTTTGAGAATTATTATTCAAGAAGTTACCTCTAAATAATTTAGAATCTGTAGAAGGAGTACTCTGTGAGATTACTCTATAAATCACTAAAACAGTCATTACAATAGCCAATCCTGAAAGAGAACCGTAAATCGCTGCATAGATACTAAATGGGAGTTTGAAACTATTACTAGCAGCATTATCTATTTCAACAGATGCCTGTTTTGATGTTGTTACATCTTCCATAATCCAAAAGAACTCTATATCAGTAGTTTGATAGAATTCCCAAGATGAGAAATAAGCATTTCCTGTAAATGAGCCACCGGGCATTATTGGAGAGATTGAGATTTCATCGAGAACTAAGTTATTTGCTACAGCTACAATTCTCAATATACCTGCAGAAGATTCAGAGGTTCCAGAATTTTCTAAAGTATAGTTGATAGATAATGAATCACCATAAGATATTGACATCGGTGAAATATCTGAGATGACGATTGAAGGAACTACCAGTGGAGGAATTATTTCAGTTACTAGTTCTGCATCACCATTTAGAGGGAGCCAGCCATTCGGACTCACAGTAATCTTCAATCTATTCGCATCAGGTTGTCCAAGATTAAAATTAATTATCCTCTGTCCAGGATTCATTTCTATTGAAATAAATTGGTACTCTATATATTCGGTTCCAGACTTCATAAATACTTGAACATCAACGCTACGATTAAGACCCGGGCTTAGAAAAACCGAAATATCGATATTTAAACCTCGTTGTAAACTCCAAGATTTTTCTTCTATTACAATATCTATATNCTGGGAATCCCTAATTTCAACTTTTGAAGTACCATTTAATGAGATATCAACACCGCCATTCATAGATGAAACACGCCATTCAATATCCAAACTACCTGATAATAGAGGGATGAAACTTGCTGCAACATCTCTACTAGAACCTGGAGAAATTACGATATAATCACCAATAACTAAAATGGTGCCGTCTTTCTTACTCAATTCTAATCTGACTGAGTCACTAGTAGAACCTTTATTGTGTACAAGAATCGAGGCTGTCAATTCGTCACCAACATGTACCGGTTGTCCTATAATCACAATTTCCTCAGAACCAGCAGAAGAAAAATTGACTGGATTAGGNCCAATTCGTACCTCTAAAATCTCACTTTCTGCTGTACCATCAACTTGTAACTTACATAGAACATATCCTTCAATGACAGGACCAAAGGAAATTTCAACATCTGTAGTAGAAGTATTACCAGATAGAATACCTGAATGCCCACCATACCATTGCCCTCCGAAACCAAAACTAAAACTCCAACTACCATCTTCAGAAGAAAGGTTAGAATTAGAGACTGGAATTTTAAGTGAAATGTAATCGCCGTCTGACGCAGATTCATTCCCTAAATTTTCCATTGAATTACCATCAAGATATTCTACAGACCAAGTATTATCATCTGAAATTGAAAAATTACTATCTTGAGCAGANACATTGGTNGAAAAAAATACCAAAGANATTGATAAAAACAAAAAAACCTTCAAACAAGAAACTGTTATTGTTCGGGTCATTNGTAACNACTCGACAAGAACAACCGTATGAATGAAACCCCTCTTCAGGGTCACATAGTGACCTTTATTGATACCTTTCGTTAGCCCCATACAGAATGAACACTGATGAGCTTCTCGATGTAACTCCTGAGGAGATGGCGAAATCACTTCTAGCCAGGAGGCAATTGCTAAAACAACAATTGCCGACTGTAATTAGAACATTAGAGGCTGAAGAACAAAATCTTGCACCTAAGGCTAAAAANGCACTAGAAATGAACAAAAATATCAATTCCAAGGTAAGTAAGCTGAAAGAAGAAAGAAATAATGCTCAGAAAGAAGCAAATGAATTGTTAAAGATAGTCAAAGAAAGTAGAAAGAAACTCATTGAAGGCGATGGAATGATCAATCTAGATCCTGTATGGAAAAAAGAAAAGATGTTCGATGAGATTGAGGAAATAGAAAAGAAAATAGAAACCTCTGCGTTGGATCATAAAGCGGAAAGAAAGTTGTTAGATAAAAGAAAAAAATTAATTGAAGAAAATGATAAATGGCTTAAACAAAGAAGGGAATCGAACCCTGATATGGTGACATATATCGATGCTAGAAGGGAAATGAACTCATTATATAGACAGGCAGATAAGTCACACAGAAAAATGCTTGATGGCGTTGAAAAGGCTCAACCACAGCATGAAAAGCAACAAAAAATTAGAGATGAATTGCGCGAGATTAGAAGACAATTAGATAGGGCAAGGGAATTGTTGACACAATCAGACAAAGCGATAGAACACTGGGAAAGAAGATTAGAAAAAGGGTTTGGAGATTTAGGAGAGGGTTTCAACGATCTTTTATCAGCTCAAAGAAAGGTTGCAGAAGGAGGAGATTCCTCCTTTGCTAGGAAAAAAAAGAAAAAAGATACAGCAAAAAAAATAGCTGATACCAAAAAGGAGGAGGAAGAATGAGCGATTCGGAAACTCAAGAAGGTTTTTTTTCTGATTTAGAGGAAATGTCNCATAAAGAAATTGAGCAGTTATTGAAAAACAAAGAACGTGAGATTAAGATTATTGAAGACGAGCATAATTCCTTGAGAAATGAAAGAAGGAATCAGGTTGAAATCGTAAAATCATTACGTCAAGCGGTTGGAGAAAATGAGGCAATTAGTGCAGAAAGGAGAGAGCTATTGAAAAAGTTTCATCAACATAGAAAATCTGCTGAAGATGCAAGGAAAAAAAGAGATTCTGTAAATTTATCTATTCCACCCCCGTCTAGTATTTTGGCAGAATGGATGTCAGAGACACATCAAAGATTAGTTACAATTGATAATGATTTAACAGCGGTCCCTACACTCCACAGAGAAATTGATATGTTCAAGAGATTTTTTGAACTTCAAGCAGCCTANACAAGAAAACAAGAATCAGAAAGATTTCATGAAGATTACGTTAATCAAATAAAAGAAATAAGAATAATCACTAAACAGTTAGATGCTACCAGAAATGGAAAGGCTGAAAATCAGAATGAGGAAACATTATCTNCNGACAGAGAAGAGACTCACAGTAATGCAAATCGAACGGACGTAAGGAAAATAAGTAAACTAATTAAGAAAATAGATTCACAATTAGATAAGATTTCTGAAGAAAGGAAGGAACTTAGGAAAGAAGCAAAACGTCTTCGAAGTTATCTCAGACTGACTAGTAGCAGAGGAAAACCGATAAAAATTTCAGAAGTTAAGGATAGAGCGACAAGTGGGGACTCCCTGAACACTCAAGAATTAGGTGCACTATTACGTACAGGCGGCCTTGAAGAATTAACAAAAAGTAATTCAAATCAAACTAAGAAAAAGAACCTAAAGAAAACCAAAGGCAAAAAGCAAAGAAGAAAACTTGGAGTTGCCAGAGGAGGAGCAAGATTAGGTTCACGGGTTTCGAAACGAGATGATTGAGCAGTTGNCCATTTTACATCCTTCCTATGCCCTTATATGAGGGTATGAGTTCGGATATAACACAGGTGCTTGTAAATGATGGATTTCGATGAGGTCAGAGGTATTCTCGAACCTAAAAGTACGTCATTAGATCAGAAACTTTCAGAATTTCGTGAAGATCGAGATAGTTGGAATTCAAAAGTTAAAAAATATTTGACNGAAAGAAATGAAATTAACAGGCAAGTTAAGGAATTGATTACAGAAGTCCAGAATCAGAAAGTCATTCGAGATGAAGCGAATTCCAAAGTTAAAGAATTAAAAATAATTCGAGCAGAACGATCTACCGTTTTGAAGCAATTGCGTGCAGAACTACAAGAAAAGAAACCTATGGAAACGCAGAATAAAGCTGAAAAAAAGGATAAGAAAAGAAATGAAAGAGCAATTAGAANTGATATTGAAAAGATGGATAAAAAGTTCAATTATGGACATTTTCAAGGAAAAGAGAGGAACTTTGAAAGGCAAATGAAGAAGTTACACCAAGAATTGAAAGAAGTCAGACAACAAAAGAAGGAAAATAAGTTCTCAGAATTAGAATCAGAAATTAGAAAGGCCGCGAAATCTCAGGAAGAAGCACATAAATTGGTTGAGGAAGCAGTAACTACTGCTCAAGAATCACATGATTTAATGATTGAACTGTCTGAAGAAGTCGATAGACTTAGAGCAAAAGCGAATTCATCACAAGAAGGAGTGATTCGTTCAAAAAGAGAAGCAGATCTATTACATAACAAATATGTTGTTTCATTAAGAAGTATTCATTCAATTCAGGACCTATTCAAGGCAATGAATGCTCAAGAGAAAGATACAGATGATGATGATAGTAGCAAATTAGAAGTCACTGACTTGATGTCTAGGTTGATGTCGGGTGATACACTCTCAACAGAAGAATTAATGGCATTACAGAGAAATTAATTATTTTTGGTAAATTTTACCACTTTGACTGTGTAATATTTTTTGTTCACCATCTTCAAAATTAATCATCCACGCAGGTATTTGGGCATATTCAAATTCTAATTCCAATGACTGAATGTCAACCCTCCACCATTCAAGCATAGTTGATTTTACCAAATCAGTTGCAGTAGACAAGTTCTCTTTTTTTCTGTAATCAAGAATCGGTTTGAGTCTTTCTTTAAGTGATTTAATTGAAAGCCAATTACTATCAGATGGAATTATTTTTTGTAGTTCAGGAGGATTTAACAGTAAATCTTCATTTCTAAAATGGTATAATTTTTCCATCCATGGATCTTCTACTAATACCCATTTTTTATTTTCTTCAATTGATTCAGGACCAACCACGAAACCATTAACCCTCCATATTTTAACTAAAATATATACAGGTATTGAATTAAACGAGCCAGAAGGTTCAGTTTTTAGCCAATCGTCTAAACTAATGAGCGGTTTTAATGTTAAAACCTCTTTATCTCCATAATTTTCTATATATTCAGTTTTATTATCTAGTATTGGAAGTTCTTCAATATCTGAAGATTTAACCACCAATTCACCTCTTAGAACTGATTCTCCAACCCATCTGGATAATTTTTCTGGTCCCCAAAAGATGACTTGGAAATCCTTGGGTAAACTTTGTAGAATGATTTCAGGAATTTTCCTTTCACTAAGTATCCAATGACGAGTACCTGGTGCGTCTATTGCCCATCTTTCAATTTCATTTTTTGAGACTGATAATATGTCATTCTTCACATGCCAGATGTAAACTGAAGATCCATTAACATCATCTATATCCAACAATTTCTCTGCTATACCTAAACATTTGAAACCATAAATATCATATTCGTCTGAGACAGATTCAAGGCTTACCGTTCGAGATTTAAGAATGGCTCGAACTATTTCTTCCATGTTGCGCGGAGAACATATGACACTTCAAAAGAACTATAAAAAATATAGAAAAAATGTCAAAAGTTAACTATTGAGAAAAAATCAAACATTCATTGAAAGTGATAATAATTCACTTTGTCCAGGGTCTAAAACACAAACCGCGCTAACTGGGAATGGTTTAGCGCAAGCAGCTCCCAATTGCCTGTTTACTAAATTAACTTGATGAAGAGTCACATCAGGATGATTTTCTTTGATATCGGAAATATATTCCTTAGGACAATTTGCGGCTACTAAGACCATACGTGCGTCTCCCTTGGCACAAGCGCTTTTTGTTTGACGTTGTCCGAAAAGTAAATTTCCTGTACTAATTCCTTGTTTTAATTGTCTTGCTAAATCCATTTAAATTCCTCCTTATGCATCCTCTGGAATATAAAATAAATCAACACTTCCAGTACCTAAAGCAACAGGTTGACCAACAATAATATTTTCAGTAACACCCTTTAATTCATCTCTTTCACCAATTATTCCAGCTCTTAGAAGATGAGTTACTGTCACTTCGAATGCAGATCTCGCAAGTATACTATGCTTAGTACCGCTAACTCCATGCCGACCTATAGCTCGTACTTCTCCTTCACTAGTCATTACATCAGCAACCATTAGCAGATGTCTAACGTCAACATCAAGTCCCGCACCTTCTAATGTCAAAAGCATTTCATTGATTATTGCTTGACGTGCTGCTTCAATACCTAGATAATCATGTATTTCAGTAATATTGTTCGTGTATGTTCTCGACCTATCTACACCAGCATACTCGCTAACTTTAGATAAATTTGAACCGATAGTTGAGATATAGTACTCTCCAGTTTCAGCGTTTGGTCCCTGAACATTTGCTCTCATAATATCAGGAAGTCCTTTCAATCTCAATTTC
>NZDA01000040.1 GCA_002686525.1 Methanobacteriota archaeon
GATTCTGATAATTCTTAGGAGACGAGCAACGAAGACACTTTCCGCTCCACCTACTGGTATTAAACTGATTGTGACGATAATGAAATCAAATACGTTCCACCCATCTTTGAAAAACCTGACCAATGACTTTTCGGCAATCATACGAATCAATATCTCTATGGTGAAGAAGATGGTTATGCCGTAGTCAAAAAATTCAAGGAGATAAATATAGTTTGATGGAATATCGTAAGAAGAGACACCCGCATATAAAGCCGATGCCAGAATCACAGATATAACAAGAGTATTAAAAAACTTACTGTTTCTGATCTTTAGAAAAAAATCGACAAAACCATTCATAACTATCTCCTTTTCTGCATTATAGTTGAAAAAATTAATTAACTAGCAACCACCACTTATACAAAGCAGATAAATTCCTTCCGCAGTATAAAAATCATTGGCTCCAGCTGTTCCTATATCTCCAGATTTATATAAATTCACATTTACTCTTCCTCCGCTCTCTTTTGGAGAATCATCTCCAAAGAGCGCACCTGCTACTGCAGCCCCACCAAGCCAACTATTATCAAGTGAGTCCGTAGAAGTGCCTGTGTAAGTATTATTGGTTCCCGTGATAGCTACCGAAAAGGAAGCAAAACCTGCATTTGCTACAATTGGATTTTTATCGTCAAAATTGGTGAAATCCAAAGTGCCAGAATATCCACTAGCGCCCCAACTAAATGATGCTGCAACATCAGCTGTGGTGGTGTATTTATGCACATCATAATTGGTACCTGTCTGATTATATCTATAGGCAACATTTACTGCGGCTGCTCCACTCATGGAAGCCGAACCTGAGGTCGGTATGTCACTTTGATCGACCAGATCTCCTCCTACCCAAGTTCCTAAATGAACAGATGCATTTTGATCACCTGAATCAGGCGATATATCGGCAGCACTCATGGCCCAAAAACCCCAAGTTGAATATTCTGAATCAGGCATGGGATCATTGCCGTTATTATGAAAGAGATCAGAGTCAGCAACTTCTATCGTATTAAATGAAACCATAGCACCAGCTAAATTCCCGGTTCCTCCTGAGGAACCATCGATCTGAGAGCCGTCATCTTGTATCTCAGCACCAAAGATTTCTTTTGAAATATAAGCTGATTTTGAATCTGTATTATTGGCGTCTCCAAATTTAACTGTCATGGCACCAGTATCTACAGCTGACCAAGTTGAGGTGTAATTATTAGCTGGTGCTGAAGTTATAGAAAGTGGTGCTGTAACTTGTACTAGATCATTTGTTTCATCAAAAGAAAAAGAAGCCAAGGTGCTACTTGAGCGCATACTGGCTAACTGACTTTTACCACTGTCATGAAATTCTAAAATACCGCTAAAAAACCCTTGATAATTTGAGCTGTTATTTAAATCATAAAATCTGGTATTTCTTGGATAACTTATTGGTATTGATTCTACTCGTGCGTTTGTACCTCCAACAGAATAAGCTATATTTTGAGTCATGCTAGCTTGAGCAAATGTGCCTTGATCAAAATTACCCGTATTGGCATTGTAAAAAACACTCAACTTCATGTCTTCGCTGCTATAAGGATCAGATGGAGTAAGTAAACTTGCTTGAGGTCTACCGCCGGTGCCAGAGTACCAACAACCTGATTCACGAGTAGTCACACATTCCACCGGAGAAGTTCCGTAAATAAGCGCTTTTGAATTATCATCAGCATTAGTTGGGTCTTGGTAAGACCAGTAATGGTAGCCATCTAAGGCATAATTGGTGTCGCCTGCTGAATATCGTGTGGTATCGTTCTTTCGATAATCATAATCCGCTATGAGAACACTGAAAAGGCTTTGTTGATCATCTCTTGTGGTGCTACCGCTTGCTCCATCATATGAATCTTTGAAAGAAATTTGTGCCCATAAGCCAATTTTTGGAGCTCTGGTTGTGCTATTTGTTCTTTGGAAAAGTTGCCAGAATAAAGACTGTCCTTCGGGGACTTCATTTATATTTTCTCCACTGCAAGTATCCGTAAATCGGAATCGACAAGATTGAATACCTGAAGAAGACCCCGTAGATGCATCTCCGTTTTGTGCTTCTTTTACCCATGCCCAATCCTCTGGGCTGCTACCAGTGTTTGCGTTGTAAGTTAGGCCAACATCTCCATAACTATCCGACCAAGCATTAGATGGAATAAAATTAGGATAAAAATACTCCGTTCCGGCAGAAAAGTTTCTTATGGGTATCATGACTCCAGCCATAACACTTTTATCACCATCGCCTAAATTGTTAGCAAAAGTACCCCAATGGGACTCTTTGAAGATATTCCCAGCAAAAATAAATTGATCCTGAAACGATTGATAGATTTGATTGGCACCATGCTTGTTAATCATGGTATCGAAGTACCAGTCTACTAAGGTGTTATTCCCCGCTGNGTAAGCAACTNNAATATCTGAGTATGAAAAAATATCTGCAGTAGTGCCGCTCTCTAAGTCTTGACTGCGAAAATAGGCGCCACCATACAAACCGGTAGCCACTTTTGGAAAAAGCATAGTACANCCAGTGCAAGCAGTTACACTATATCCAGGTCCNNNNTCATCCACATCGAAATTTTTGATACCGTCGTAAAAGCTTGGCAGCGTCAGCCCTGAATTTGATCCGCCTGAGCGATCTATTTGCGAGTCAAATGTTATCGAACCTCCAAGGTTAGAAATTAGGCTCGTCATATAAGTTACTGCATAATCTCTACCACAACATCGCTCATTAACGAAAGAATAACCTAAACTACCTGGATCCGCTGCCCATGCTTCTATTCTTTCTTGTTCCCCTTCCCATATAGGTCTAGTACCTGATGCAAAACCATTATCAGCCAACCTGTTATCCCAAATAATTTCATAATCCGAAAGCGTGTCGTAATAAGCTGCCATTGGACTTGTACCAGTAGGCCAACCAGATGAACCNCTCCACGTGATTCGGCTATAAGTAACATTGATACCCTTTGCAGTAGCCCGGGAACGTAAGTTTGAGGAATAGTCACCACTTGAATAGCTGTCCATGACTAGCATGTCGATAGAGCCGACAACCGACAGAGAAGTCTCATCTTTATCTAACTGCATAAAGTAAAAGTTCTCATTTGTAGAATCCTGGCCACCGTAAAGTATCTCTGATAAAGCTATATCTATGTTGTTTGAGGAGTTGAAAGCATCTACAATTTTTGCNGTNTCTGGAGTATTGGCACTTCCTGCAAAGGTTCCTTGATAAGCATTATTAGCAGTTACTACAGGGAACCAATATTGGATATCAACCTTCTGGTTTGTGTCTTGTGAAATAGCTTGAACATAGTTATTGGTTGTGTCTTTTCCTCCATTGGAAGAACTTACATCAAGAAGATTGCCTCCATCATTGGTTGCCTGTTCAAGGACATAATTCGACATTGAGGAACCAGATGGGCCTCTTGTGGCAGTGGCTGAGAAACCATTTCTTGATGCGGAGTGATATGCTGTTGAAAATCTAACCGAAGCAGAAGCTAAGTCTTCAGAATTTTGAATGGGGACAACAACATTCGTTGAAGTCGTTTCACCACCGCCCGAAGCTGTTAAGGTTAATGTATAAGACTTAGCATCCTTAAAACTCAGCCCAGCTGCGGTGGTTATGGCTCCAGTACTTGAATTCACTGTGAATTTTCCATCGCTATTTCCTGCAGTAATACTGTATGTAAGTGAACTGCCAGTATCATTTTCAATACTACTAACACTTGCGACAGATGCTCCTGTGCTTGCACCTTCACTCAGCGTTGTACTCGCTAAAGAGGTTATTAAATTGGCCAGGTCCACGTCTGTAACGTTTAGGGTGAAAGTCTGCGACGTTGTGGTAGTGCCATCACTTGCTGTTAAGGTAAAGGTGTGCGAAGTTTTAGTTTCAAAGTCTAAGTTATTGGCTAAAGTTACCGCTCCAGTTGAAGAATTAANCGCAAATTTATTATCGGCATCTGTGATGGAATAAGTCACTGTTCCTTCAGCATTGCTTGCAGTAGGCGCTGATACAATAGTTGTTCCTGTAACAATTCCCTCAGTTTGCGATGCGCTGGCTAAGCTAGCGGAAATAGACAAATCGATATCACTAACTTGTAAAGTAAAAGTTTGAGATTCACTACTTACTCCATCGCTAGCTGTGACAGTAAATGAATGAGAAGTTTTAGTTTCATAATCTAATGCACTGGAAAGGGTTACTTCTCCTGTAGAGCTATTGATAGAAAATTTGTTGTCTTCATCGGTAAGGGTATAACTAACGGTACCTTCATTGTTAGAAGCTGATGAAGTCGCAATAGTTGTACCTGTGGAAATATTTTCTTGTTGCGATGATGCAGCTAAAGATGAACTCAAAGATAAATCAACATCAGTAACATTCAAAGTGAAAGTCTCTGAGCTGGTGGTAATTCCGTCAGTCACTGTTACTGTGAAAGAATGAGATGTTTTAGTTTCATAATCCAGAGCATTCGCCAAGGTAACCTCACCAGTAGAACTATCTATAGAAAATTTATTATCAGAATCAGTGATTGAATAACTTAGAGTGCCTTCTGCGTTGCTTGTAGATAAGGTCAATATAGATGTGCCCGTTGAAATAGTCTCTGCTTGATTAGCAGAAGCTAAACTCGAGGTTACTGATAGATCAACATCACTTACAGTAACTGTAAGTTGCTTTGTTATAGTCTCCTTGCCATCTGAAGCAGAAACGGCAAGTGTATAAGAAGTTTTTGATTCAAAATCTAAAGCTGCTTTAAGAGTAATCCTGCCCTGACTATCTATGGCAAAAATATTACTCTCTGATGTNGCATCNTCTAAATCTGTAATNGAGTATGTCACTTCNCCNGCNGNNTCAGAAGANNTTGCGNTTGCTACAGATGANCCCGTAGATATATTTTCNGCNAGCGTAACTTCTGTNCTNTCTANTGAAAGNGCAAGTTCGCTGATATCAGTTACNGAGAAACTAATNNGAGTTTGNACNGAGTTGGTACCGTCACTACTCGTCAGAGTCAATTCATAAGAAGTTTTGGTCTCATAATCTAAGCCAGTCTTCAAGGTAATGACGCCTTGATCATCAACTGAAAATTGATCACTTCCTGTACCGGATAAAGTATAAGTAAGCGTATCGGATTCAGGATCGGTGTAAGCAACCGTAGCTATCGTTGATCCTGTAGTAATATTTTCTGCAAATTCGCTTCCTTCAAGGCTGATTGTGACATCTGGTGATTCATTAACATTTAATAACGTAATTGTAAGAGGTGAAGTGGTAGAGTTAGTTCCATCCGATGCAGTGACGTTGAAGGTATAGGATGTTGCTGTCTCATAATCAAAGGCTACCTTTGAAGTGATGTTGCCTTCGCTATCAATCTCAAAATTTTCACTTCCCGTTCCTGATAAAGAATAAGTAATNGTTTGTGATTCCGGGTCAATAGAACTAATCGAAGCCAATGCAGTACCTACTGCAATACTTTCTTCAAAGCTCTCTGATTTTAGTGTTGAAGAAAGGCTAGGTGCTTCATCAACATCAGATATATCAAATGTAATTACAGAGGTACTCGTCAATTCACCGTCACTAGCAACTAACGTAATTTCATAATTGGTGGAAGTTTCGAAGTCTAAAGCATCCTTTAGAGTTACAATTCCATTCTCATCCACATTGAAGTATTCACTTCCCGAGCCTGTCAAACTATAGGTTATGGTATTGGACTCAGGATCTGAGACACTTGAAGTAGCAATAATCGTTCCAATGGCTGAATCTTCACTAAAAGATGTCAAAGCTAGAGTTGAAGATAATGAAGGTGCTTCATTAATATCGCCAACATTGATTAAAACTTCCGTCTCAGAGCTAAGCTCTCCATCAGTCGCAGTAACAGTGAGTGTATAAGAGGCCTTGGCTTCAAAGTCGAAGCTCTCAGCTAATGTAATATTTCCAGCTTCATCAATTGTAAATTTATCACTACCCTCTCCACTTATCGAATAAGTGACTTCTTGATTCTCAGGATCGGATATAGTGACCCCCACTAAAATAGACCCTGTAGCTAGATCTTCTGCATAAGAATCCTGAATTTCGGTACTTACTGAAGGAGCCTCGTTGATATCTCGAACAGAGATATTAACTGGTATTACGACTTCTTCATCCTCCCTTCGCACGATTAAGTTCAATGAGAAATTAGTTTGATCTTCGTAGTTAGCTTCACCTATAAAACTCAGTGAATTCGTAGAAGGATCGTATTGGAATAAATCCTTATCTTCACCGTCAATTGTGACCGTAACTTCTACATCATCATCTTTATTGGTTTGAAGAGTTGCTAAATTGATATCTGTCTCATTCTCATTGATTTGAATACTTTCATTACTTAGAGAAGCATCAAAAGGTGCCTCTTCAACTACAGTCTCGGTTGTTTCAACTGCAGCAGTATCTTCAATGGATGTTTCTGAGGCTTCTTCCGTTTCTTCAGTAGTTTCTTCAACTTCTTCAGAGGTTGTATCAACATCAACTACGGTATCAACAACATCATCAGCAGTAGAAAGTTCTGCAGGAGCTATATCTGAAGAGTTATCCGATACACCAGAGGAATCTAATGCGCTTTCATCTACGTCAGGCTGAGGATCATTATCTACACCAGCAGAAGTATCCGCTTGATCAGAAGTTTGAGTTTCTACACTAGAGTCAGATGCACTATCTTCTTGCGCAGCGCTGTTATCTGATCCAGATTCTGTTTCTGTAGCAGAGGTACTTTCCTGTTGAGTGTCATTATCCTGTCCTTGATCTTCAGAAGTATTGGTTTCTTCTGTTGTACTTTCTGATTGATCTTCAGAAGCACTCTCTTCTGTAGTTGTTTCTTCAGAGGACTCTTCACTTGACTCTTCTTGGGTGGATTCTTCAGTTGATTCTTCTTCTTTAGATTCTTCTTCTTTAGATTCTTCTTCTTTAGGTTCTTCTTCTTTAGATACTACGTCATCTTTAAGTTCTTCTTCTTTAGATTCTTCGTCACCTTTAGATTCTTCGTCACCTTTAGATTCTTCTTCTTTAGATTCTTCTTGAGGTTGAGATTCTTCTTCTTTAGGTTCTTCTTGAGGTTGAGGTTCTTCTTGAGGTTGAGATTCTTCTTCTTTAGGTTCTTCTTGAGGTTGAGGTTCTT
>NZDA01000041.1 GCA_002686525.1 Methanobacteriota archaeon
CTACCACTGCTTTGAATGTGGTATTTCAGTTTCTGACCTCGCTCATCAACTCCGTACATGTCACGCATAGCAATAGCCCAGATTCTTCTACAGACCCTTCCAATTACTGCATATTCAGGGTCCATTCCATTCGAAAAGAACCAACTGAAGTTTCTCAGGAATTTATTTGCATCTAATCCTCTAGAATTGAATAACTCAACATATGTTAGACCATTAGATAGAGTGAGAGCCGCTTGAGAAATCGGGTTAGCACCTGCTTCTGCAATATGATATCCTGAGATTGAAACGAAGTAATGATTTCTTACTTCATTATCAACATAGAACTCAGCTACATCTCCCATCATTCTTAGTGCAGTATCTAGATTGAATACTAGAGTATTTTGACCCATTGATTCTTTCAATTGGTCTGCCTGTACAGTTCCTCTAACTGTGCTCAGGGTTCTTCCTTTAATCTCAGCATATTCTTTATCATCAGGTTTCCGCTCATTCTCTTCTTCGAACTTCTTCACTTGTTGTCTAATTGCTACATTAAAGAAAGCAGCAAGATGCCACCAATAATTTCCGTTGATTGTTTTTGATACTGAAGTATTAGCAGCGCACAAATCAAATCCTTCGAATAATTTCTCCATTTCATCAACAGTACTTATCGATACTCCACTTTCACATACTTTACCGAATATATCCAGTCTTTCTTGTGGGTCATTTCCATACAGGCTAGGGGAATCAAATGCTACTGATAATCTGTTGAAGTCTTGGTCTTTGGAAAGGAAGTGGTATCTTTTGTTAGTTCTCTCTGCACTACCTTCTCCTGCAAACATCCTCACAGGTAATTCATCCTGTCTTTTGAATGGGAANACTCCTCCTGTGTAAGGGAATGAGCCTGGNATNTTCTCTTTTCTAATCCATNGTAATGTNTCTCCCCAGTCACTATAATCNGGTAATGCAACTCTTGGCATATCTAATCCTGAAAGAGTAGTTTTGGTTGTTTTAACNGGAATATCTTTGTTACGNACTGTGTAACTTGTCGAACCTGAACGATACTCATCTGCTTTTATTCTGAAGTTTTCTAAAGATTCCCAAGCACTTTCTNGAATCTCTGAACGAACTGTTTTTGCTTCCTCNTTCAAACCTTCAGCNGCCGCCTTATTCTTTTTCNATTCCATTTGTTCAGCTGCAGCNTCTAATTGTTGAACCAACCGCATTNNTGATGCNACTTCTTCCGTTCTTGAATGATAATTNCTAACTGTGCTTGATACTTCAGCAAGATAACCNTGTCTTTCTGGAGGAATTGGAGACGATCTGTGAGGTAGACCATCTGCTCCAAGTCTTGGTTCTGCTGCTGAAAATGATTGAGCATATTTTTCATTTAACATATTGGATAATTTTTGCCAAAGTTGGTCTACTCCTGCATCTGCAAATTGGCTTGCAATTGTAGGAACAACAGGAAGTNCAGAATTATCTGCATCCCACATCTCNCTATTTCTCTTGAATTGTTTTCTGATTTCAGCCAGNGCATCTTCTGCTCCAGGTCTATCGAACTTATTCAGTACAACAATATCTGCCGAATCCAACATCTCTAATTTTTCTAATTGACTAGGTGCTCCATATTCTCTAGTAGTAACATATAGTGAAAGGTCTGCAACTTCTGTGATTGCATCGTTACCTTGTCCAATACCACTAGTTTCAACTATCACAAGGTCAAAACCTACTGCTTTGCATGCTTCAATGGAACGGCCTATACAATCTGCAATCTCTCTGCCGCTATCTCTACTGGCAAATGAACGCATGAATAGGTTCTCATCTGATAATGAATTCATTCTAATTCTGTCACCTAGTAATGCGCCTCCAGTTCTTTTACGTGTTGGGTCTGTAGCGAGTAAAGCGATTTTTGTTCCTGGATTATCTCTTTGTATCCTCAACATCAATTCATCAGTGAGACTAGACTTTCCAGCACCTCCGGTTCCAGTTAATCCAACTACTGGGCATTTTGAACCATCAGTAGATCTGACTCGTTCTAGAATTTCATTGAACATTTCCTCATCAGCATTTTCTGCCAAAGTCAATAATTTNGAGACAGATGGATGATTGCTAGCATTGATAGGTTCTTTCAATGATTCAAATCTCANNGGGTCAAGTAAATCATTCTTNGAAGCCCTATCGATAGCATCTGAAACCATACCTGTAAGTCCTAATTCTCTACCATCTTCTGGAGAATAAATTTTTGCNATATTTGAATCTNNNANATGTTGNATTTCATGTGGTAGAATTGTTCCTCCNCCNCCTCCAACTAANCTNACATGTCCGAANCCAGCTTCATCCAAAATTTGTTTGGTATGNGTGAACATTTCAACCGCTCCTCCTTGGTATGATGTAATGGCAACACAATGTGCGTCTTCTTGGATAGCAGCTCTAGCTACTTCATCAGCGCCTCTGTCATGTCCAAGATGAATTACTTCACATCCCATTGATTGGAAGATTCTTCTGAAAATACCAATTGCAGCATCGTGTCCATCAAAAATAGCGGCTGCTGTGATGATTCTCAACGGCGTTCCACCTGCCTCGGCAGACTTTTGCATGAACTCGGGACACTACGTGTCCCATTTAATCCGCCGATTGCCTACTTTTGTAATTTCAAGCGAATAATCTCTTCATTTTGTATCATCATTGATTGATTTTTACTAGTTATCAAAGCTCTAAAATCTTCAGTTTCCTTATCCAAAAANTTNGGTCCNATATTTACAAATCTCTTCAACATTCCAGCATATGATTCGTATGCCTGAATATTACTAATCATGGTTTTCTTCAATTCTTCAAGGAATATATTTTTTTCAGGAATAATTGTAGTGGTCTTAACTTCAAAAGAACCGTTATCATTCATTCTAAAAACATGCTTAGAGTTATCTGTATCGATTTTTTCAACCAAGTGTTGAACTAAATCTGAAGTATTGTTATTGACTTTCCATGAAGATCTAGAAATTACTTGGTACATTTCTTTCGTATGGAAATGAATCAGCAGTTCCCAAATATCATTCTCTCCTTCGAATCTTGAATTGATTCCTCTATTTTTTGAGTCTAAAGCCATATCTTTCCAGCCTAAGTTCCTCAACCCATCGACAGTAATTCTGTAGGCTTTATCTAAGGTCAACACCTTATCCACTACCATCTAGACCGAACCGACGTTATTTCGGTCAGTTATCTAGATATGTATTTCGACTTCTAAATTAGATTTGAAATGTTTAGTTAAAATACTCTTGAGTCAAATCACCCATAGTCTGCGCCCGGACAAAAAATAGGGAAACTAGTAGAAGTCAATAAAAATGGAGGTACAGTCAATGGATGATATCAGAACTAATGTAGAAATCGCCGACAGAACTGGGCATTCATCCCTTTCACTTACGAAGCAAGAGACATTGGATCTTATCGAAATGAATCAGGGATCTTGGATTTACAAAGACAATCAGATGGTACAAGCTACGGACATTGCTAGTGCTAATTGGGCTGATGTCGGAACAATTCGAATAATGCCAGGTTTGACAGGTGGATTTTAGATTTTTTATAAAGACGGATTTTCAAAAAAAATAGATGATTTTTCATTTATTATCTTAGTAGTTTAGTACAATGACTACCATTGTGGTGCAAAGCCAAAATTAAGAGTGATAGTATGAATTTAGATGAAGAGTTAGTGATAGGAATTATCGGTGCTGGAGGGATTGGTTCGAATTTAGTTTCGATGCTATATCCTGCATTGCAACAAGGAGATCTAGTCAATAAAGTAGGAGATATTAGGATTTGCATATACGATTCTGATAATGTCGAAAGAAAAAATCTTCCACATCAGAATTTCAATATTTCAGATGTGGGTGGTTTGAAAGTTATGTCTTTGTGTAACAGACTTTGGAATGAGTGCGATAAGTCAATCGATGACGGACCTAACTTGATATTACAGCCATGCCCTTGGGATGTACGTTCTAGTGACGATTTACTTCCATCAGACATTGTAGTAGTTGCAGTTGATTCTCATCAGGCTCGTAAGATAGTGCATGAAAATTGTACTAATTGGTTAGATTTGAGATGTTTAGGAGATGGATATATCGCATTAGATGACTCCGTAGTATCGGATTTAGTTTCTGAATTCACTCCAGAACAGGAATCTCAATCTTGCCAATTCGATGGAGCAATTGAATCTGGAAATATACAATTTGGTTTCATGTCTGCAGCAACTCATGGTGCCCAATGGATAATTCAATCGTTGAGACTTTTTTCAGGAGAAGAAACTGCTCAGAGACCGTTTCCTCAGGTATCTAGCATCAGTTTTGGGACTGCAACAAGATTGGCTCAATCAACCGAAGAAGAAGTTCTTGAATCAATAGGTGAGGAAATTAATCCNTTTATCCATCCACGGTCAGATNTGATGGTTGAAATATTATCGGGAAATCATCATTCNGTAATAATCAAAGAGACATTAGCTGGTTTAGCAGAANAAAAAGATTGGCTTACTNTATGGGAAATAGCCGATAATTTAGGTAAAGAAGTCAGTATCCTATACGATAAAAACTCTTCAATCTGGGTTGACATAGGGACTTCGGGACGTGTCGAACTAGCTCCTCCAATTGGTTCTGAGATTCCATATAAATTATGGATTCATAGTCATCCTCATGATGCATATTGGTCATCAACTGATCGAGATACAATCTCAATATTTTCAAATATTCTCGATGAAGCAATTGTTCTTGGCCATGATCATTACAAAAAGACAACTAAAATTAGTGATAATTCGGTTGAAACTTTAGCTGATTTTGGAGAGTTGAGATATTGGACAGATGAACCCATAATTTTCTATAATGATATGGAGGAAATCTAATGCCAATAGATTACAAAGATTCTCTCAATAAATTAAATCAATTATTAGCAGAGTCACAAGGAAAACCAGTTAGTATCGAATCAATAGTTGAAACATTAGTAACTGAAGATGTAGATGAAGAATTAATTTCTCTTGTTAAATTAGCTTTAGATAGTAATGAAGATCATATTGGTATTAGAGAAATAGTAGAAGGTGTATTCAATCTATTCAATTGGCGCGAAGAAAATTGTTAGTTAATTTTTATAATTTCTTCACTATCTCGAGCATCCGAAAAGTATCAGAAAATCTTCACAATAGTGTCATCCTTCCACAATGCTTAAACACCCTCGATTCCACCATCAATGTCCGGCAATGAGTAGTACCTATTTGGGACGGGTAAATGTTCTCCCGCGGGCAACAGAGGTACAGAAAATGTGTAATTCAGATAGAGTAGAAAATAGTAGAAATAACGAAGAAAGTTGTATTGCTTGTGGCGAGCAAATCACTGAAGAAGGGGATGCATATCTCCATTGTATTGCTTGTGGTCTGCAAGTAATATCTCTCGGATANGATACTGGATACACTTACCCCAGTGAAGTACAAGGTTTGAGAAGAACAAATTCCATATCTAGTCTAGGTAGCCAAATTACAAGAGATGGTTCTTCATTATCTAGAAGACTTTCCTCTCTCCAAGATAGGATTTCTCATCAAGAACTCAGTTATGTAGAGAAAATTGTTGCTGAAGCAGCAAGAGCNGGAGTTTCTGGACGAACTTTGAGCGCGTTGGANGCAGTGCTAAATATCTCTAATTCGGACAATAAACTCTCAACTAATCGTGATAAACTGAAAGGTTCTAAAGAATTGNAATCTAGGGCTCTGAAGTCAGAATATAAAATCAGATTATTTGCAGTTGCTGTATTAACCTTACTTAATCGTAAGTTATACCCNTCAAATGTTTTACAGATTCAAGAAAATTGGAATCTTCACAAGGATGATATATTCCAAGAAACCAAGTTCATAACTCGACAATTAATCTCAAATGATTACACTATTCCAGTAAATAGTTCATATTTAGATGAATGTTCACCGGTTGAATTAAGACGTAATGAATTATCATTTCATCTTGATTCATTCAGAGATCATTTGGCTTCATACATTGATTATGAAGAAGTCAAAGAAATTATCCATGAAGCCATAAATATTCTATCCCTAAACGGNGAACCCATAGATGATTTTTCATCAAGTACAATNGATGGTAAATTTAGAAACAGAAACTCACAAGCTGCTGCTCTCCTATCAATAGTAGAATCAATGATTAGTTTAGGCTTCGATAATAGAGATATCCAAGAATTACATAGAAAGAATCCAGTNAAAGGTATGAAAACGTTATTCTCTAGGCTCGGCCCATATCGCCAAAAGCTCNCTGAAGATATCTGAGTCTATCTTGTAGAACTTCTAATTGATTCCTCAGTTGAACAAGTCTTCTTTCATTGAAATCTCCAGGAATTCTTTCTTGGATTCTAGCAATTTGCATCTCCTCATATTCTATCCNTTGTAATATTCGATCGACCTCTTCACGGTTACGTCGATCTATCTCATCTTGATTATTTCCTTCATCTTGTCTACCAAATTGAGAAAGATGCTTATCCAAAGTATCTATCTTTTGTCTTGATTTGTCATCATTAAGCAATGCCATGACAATACTTCCAATTGCATCTCCAATGACTAACTTTCGTAGATGTGGTTCCTCGACAATACACAGTTCTTTACGCCTATGATTTGGTCCTCCAAATCCGGGTAATCTTCTATTCAGTCTTCTCATCATATCNTCTTGAATCCTATCAGAGTCAGTGACNATATCGGTTAACACTTTGAATCTCGATCCATGTGGGCCGAACCCTGGGACTACACTATATTTTACACCATAATTTCCTTCTACAACTATCTTTTTTCCATCAATATATGCTTTATCATTAGAATTTTCTATTATCCCTTTAAGGAATCTAATACCATTCTTTTCTGCCATTGGAATGATTTCCATTTCGTCATTACAAAATAAGTAATATTGTAGTGATTCAAGATGATTTCGATTTTCATTTCCTGGTAATGTTAGACACCAATTAATCAAAATCGACCAGATTTCTAGATTCCTAGGNACTCTAATTTTTCTCCATTTATCATTCCTTCTNACTCTCAACATCAATCTTCCTCTATCAATAATTAGAGAAATTGGGATACTATATCTTCTAGGATATATCCTTGTTTTATCAGATAGTTCTCTGTCCCATCNATTCATCCAATAACTTGTATCTTGTTGTAATTTTTTCGGAGTTATATCTTTGATAGTCTCATAGAATCTTTTCTTTTCACTTATTTCTAGATTATTTATTGGATGCTTACAAATATTTTTGTTATAATTCCACATACCAGTCTGTTGAAATCGGAGGAAAATATTTTTCTTATTATCAATTGGTTTGTTCTCTGTAGCTAATGATATTAGGTATAGTATTAATTTCAAATCATACATGTCATGGGTAGATTTCCCTAATATTTCCCTCAGATCTCTATATGGCAAATTGATAATTTCTCCATCGAGAAAGAACTTTCCTGATGCCCATGAGATGTGGCTTCCATCAGGCAAAATCCCTCCTCTTTGTAACCTTCTAAGTGTTTCAGTATCTTTCTTCATTCCAGCCCAGCGTGAACTAAAAAATTCATCATCATCTTCCGAAAATATTGTGTGAATTATTTCATTTTTCACATTCCAATTAGGTATCCTNTTCCTGTTGTAAACACTGCTTTCTAACATAAACCAACTTTTTTCACTCCTATCAATTTTATCGAAAGATTTCCATACTTTCCTAATGACAGGTTCAGGATCTTTCAACATTTTTCTGATTTTTTNAGCCTTCTTTTTGTTTGGTATGGTATCNAATGAATATTGAGTAATTTCTGGAATCAATATTTGACAAATTTCGCACCATTGTCTTTCTTTAATTTCTGATTCACAACCAAGACAATTATTCAAATTCACCATCTCCTTGTAATGCTATATTTCTACAAAATTCATCATAGTCAGCTGCTAATTGTTCTTCTAGCCTCTCTCTTTCTTCTTCCATTCTTCTNTCCATCTCTTGTTCATATTCATATTCTTCATGGATACTAATTGCTAGCTGCTCTCTCTCAAATTGTTCAATTTCTGCCTCNAGTTGCTCATCATCTTCAAACGGGAATCCTGNATGAATTTCTTCCAATAAAACTNCATACAGTTCTTCAACAGTTTCCCAATAATCTTCATCTTCTAATTTCTTATCANTTTGTTCCNCTGATTTCATGAATATATCTAAAGTGAAGATATATTTNCTTGAAGTTAGGTCATTATGTAATGCCATTAGGTAACTNACAGCAACATCTCCAAANGGAATATCATCCAANATTATNGGATCTATNCACAAATCNATTCCCACTGNANTTGCATTATGAANTTCAGATGNACTGGGNAGGNCGTCAACTTTCAGTTTCATTTCTGATGTAGGTGAAATTACGTAGCTGAATCCGGATTCTCCCTTAACGAACAGACCAGGAGTTGACTCATCATATTCAAGCGGTGATAGTGATGAGTTTCCGCCTAATTTAGTAATTTCATCATGTAATAATCTTGCAGATACTAGTTGCCTTTTACTTGGGTGCCAGATTTCTTCCTCCTTTTCCCAGTTCATCAGCAGACCTTGAATTAATTCACTCCCACTTGTCCCATGTGGTAGAAGTGCCCAGGTTAGAAGTACTCTCCAATCTCTAGGATCGTTTCCGACATAGAATGTTGCTGGTTTCCTGTCTTTGATGACAAACAGTTTGAATCTATAATCACTTATTATCAAGATAGGTACTGTTTTCTTCCTGTATTCTGTCGAATGATTGTTAATCTTGAAAATTTTAGCCCAATTTTTCCCAATAACACCATATGATTTCAGTTCCAAATCCTCAAAATTATCTCTNATAACCTCAGGTATGGATTTATTGATAGTTAATTTTTCTCCATCGAAATATTTCGACTTATTCTTTTCATAGANATACTGTAAGAACGGAGGAATCCTNGATGTAGGNGGAGGAAAGGTTCTTGCTGTTTTCCAGGGATAGTCAATACCTCTCCAAGAATTTTCATCTANCCATATCGCCCAATCTTCTTCATTNCNATAAGCAATNNGAAGCTTAGTCATTGTACAGTCTAACAATAATATTAACTCGTCCCAAAATCTAATAGATTCCGAACGTAAAGGGTTAGAAAGCCATTCTGCAATGTCTAANATNGGTAAATTTCCNGTTAATTGTTNACCATTAATATGGAAAANACCGTTGTTATTCACTGTCAGAAATGAACCATCNGGNAAANAATAATTCCCCCTTCTGATGCTACCAAAACGNTCCCAATAATCTTTCATTTTNTTCCAGTCATTTGGGTCATAGTTAATACTGTTAANTCCNCCTTTTCTTTTTGATCTGAGAATTGGAGGAATTGGAATCCGTAAATCTACTTCCTGTGTTAGATGTTTAATTCTTTGACCATCAGATAACCCNCTAGCAGGAGCTAAAATTTGATTTGTATCAATGTTCCTTCTATAAGATAAGAAAGGACTGATATCAGTTCCTATAAACCCTGGAGATAATAATCTACATCCTGAACATAGTTTCGTTCTTTTATCTCGTATTTCTCCTTTACACCATTCACAATGATTAACCATACTCAAATAATTCCTCGACAACATATAAACAGTGCAATACAAAATAAATATCAGTCGTCCGGGTAAGTATTCAAGAGGAATGATAACTTCGGTTATTTAGTGAAAGATACAATGCTATGCCCAAGAGACGGTACAATACTAATTTCTCCAGAAGAAAGTGGTAAGTCAGTTTTTTCTAGGAATGGTATTTTTCATTGCCCCACATGTGCAGGATTGGCACTAAACTCTGAGGCTGCGTCATCTGAGATTTGTAGCAAAAAATTAGAGTCAATGCATGATGGATTTATGGATGAAGGAACCCCTACTGATATTTGTTGTCCATTTTGTGAAGTCAAGATGAAAGTTCGAGATTTCGCATTTAGGAAAATTGATGGTTCATTAACCGAATTAATTGAGATTGACGGATGCCCTGAATGCTCGTCATTTTGGCTTGATTCTGGAGAACTACAGAGATTATCGCCACCCAATGGTGATAAAAATGAGAATACTGATTCAGAGGCTAGAGCACTTGCAGTTGTATTCGATTTACTTTTTCATCTACCATTTGTTTTGTTATAATGAGAGTTTTCAAAAATGACAGATAATGAAAGTCCATGGTGGGATTCTAGCAAAGAACAGTCGTCACCAAACCCAGAAATTTCTTCAAAAAACGTTTTTTCTGGAGATGTAAGTAATTTTTCTAATTTGCAAACTGTGAGCGCCCCTCAAACCCAAGATCCCAATCAATTCTTAATTTCACACTTTTTAATTGGATTATTCTTAGTTCCTACAATCGCTGCATTTTTTATGTCTCTGATGATACTATGGATAGAACCAGGTGGAGTAGATGATAATTGGTATTATGATAGTAGATATCAACCGAGTTTTGATGATAATTATATTACAATAAATGATGAAGAATACAATACCATGACAGTCGATTTCTATATCCCTAGCGTAAGAGATCTTGACTTATATGATATTTATGACAGAGATTATTATTTCTATACCAGTGTAAATGTATGGGGGGAAGATTGGGACGATTACGGTTATTGTGGATTTGATATAGAGTGGCTAGGATTATCTGTTCAATCAGATGATAACAGGATTTGGTACCCTATGGATTGTGATGGTTCACTTGAAGGTTATAATTTCTATTTTCTTAAGAATGGCCAATCAATAACCTATGCCACTGATTATGATTCTCAAATAGATAATGCAGATGTTTCTGGAG